>JBBREG010000081.1:0-13079 GCA_038203125.1 Chitinophagales bacterium | reverse complement strand
ACCACCCTTTCAAACCAAGACTATATTAAATCTTTGTATGGTCATTAAAAAAATAAACATCATGTCTAAAGTTTCAATTTATCTCAACTTCCAGGGTAATACGGAAGAAGCCTTCAATTTTTACAAAACAGTTTTTCAGTCTGAATTTTCCTCCCCCATCATGTATATCCGGGATATGCCTGCGATGCATGACGGACCCGCCATCCCCGAAAACGAACAAGGCATGGTTATGCATGTCGCACTCCCGATTCTTGGTGGCACACAACTCATGGGCACAGATATGTTGGAGTCTTTTGGACACAAGGTTGTCATCGGCAATAACACAACCATAAATCTTGAACCTGATTCCAAAGAAGAAGTCGACCGCTTGTATAATGCACTATCATCAGGCGGAAGTGATTTAGCGGCTCCTTCGGACCAGATGTGGGGTGCGTATTGGGGTGTATGTCTCGATCGGTTTGGTATTCGGTGGATGTTCAATTACACATACCCGGTGAGAGCGTGAGAACCGTGAGAGAGCGTGAGAACCATGAGAACCGTGAGAGCGATCCAATGTCATCCCGGGTAAGCTAAGGCAGACACGATACATCCGTGTGTATCAATCTCAGGAAGGGTGGCAGATTGAACCCCTGAAAATCCCCATTCAGCGAATAAGTCCGTTATTTAACATTTGATCGACTGTTAACATGCTCTCGTCGGCAATATTATCCGGGATGCTTAAGTTACCTTTACATAATTCCAATCCGCCTTTACACAATTCTAAAACAACGCCTATGCAAAAAGTAACGGTTTTCTCCTTCCTGTTCTCACTTTCCCCAGTACTCATCGGTTATTTTTTAACCTTATCCCCCTGGATATCAGTAGATTCTGCCCCAACCACGATCACCACAGGTGATACGACCACTATCGCAGCCAGCTTCCCCTCTTTTGCTCCCTTCGCCACTCTGGACATCAATACCCTACCACTAAATGTTCCTGCAACAGCCGTAAGCAACCTCGAAGACCTCTATGATGACGGTCTCCAGGCCAAACTCGAAGCTATCGTGAGCACCAATAGCCATTGGAAAGCTCTCTCAAAAAATAAAATGCTCAATATCGGCATCGTCGATATGAGCGATCCGTTGCATGCGCGCTTTGCCGCCATCAACTCAAACAATATGGTCTATGCAGCCAGCCTGCCTAAGATCGCTGTCCTGCTGGCCTCTCAGGAAGCTCTCGAGCAGGGTAAATTCAAAGAGACTCCAGAAATCAAAGCAGACATGCGCATGATGATCGCCAAGAGCAGCAATTCTGCAGCCACCAGGATGATCGACCGATGTGGCCTAAAACTCATCGGCCAGGTCATGCAGGATCCCAAGTACAATCTTTATGACCAGCAACACGGAGGCGGACTCTGGGTCGGTAAAGCATATGGTGGCAGTAATGGCCGCATCGGGGACCCAATCAAAAATCTTAGCCATGCTGCATCTGTAATGCAGGTCTGCAAATATTATTACAAACTCGCTTTCGGCCAGCTTGTCAGCCCCGAACGCTCCAAAGATATGCTCAACATCCTCGTCGACCCTGAACTCCACCATAAGTTCGTTTCGGTCCTGGATCGTGTAGCACCTGAGGCCAAAGTATACCGCAAATCCGGTACCTGGTCAACCTGGCATACTGATTCCGCACTCGTGTGGGACGCTGATCGCAAGTATATCGTTGTCGTCCTCGCGGAGGATGCAGGCGGCGAAACAATGCTCCGCGAGCTGATGTTAAAAATCGATACTGCGCTGGTTGCAAAAGGGTAGTTTAGCATGATATTATGTTTGAGGCATTGCTTTCCAGATGGAAGGATATCCTTCTGCGAACGTTTGACATCCGCACAGGTGAGTTCAGACGTGTATGGCTCATGCTGCTCAACGTATTTCTACTTATCCAGTGTCTCTGGATCATCAAACCGGTCGCAAATGCCCAGTTCCTATCCACTGTAGGTATTGATAAACTTCCGCTGGTTTTTTTGCTGGTAGCGTTAACAGCACTCGTTTTTTCCACAGGGTATTCGAAGCTGATCAACCGGAAACAGCTGGGTTCCATCATGCTCCGCACGTATATCATTTCCATTCTTGGATTGCTCACGTTCGGACTTCTGTTGCAATTCAACTTGTTTCCATCATGGATGAGCTATTTGTTCTACATCGGGGTTGCACTTTTTGGACTCATCACCACTTCGCAGTTCTGGCTCCTGGCCAATCTGATGTTTAGTTCGCTCGAAGCGAAACGATTATTTGGATTCATCGGCGCCGGAGCAATCGCGTGCGGAATCAGTGGTGGATATCTTACTACCCTGCTGACTCAATTTATGGACAGCAAATATCTGCTCTTCGTGGCGGCCGCCTTACTCTTTATGAGTATGGTTCTCAACCAACGCATTTGGAATTCTATTGTCCCGGCTGCTCAGAAAGAACGACCCGAGAAGAGAGCAAAAACCCTGCATGAATATCCCTTCAGGTTAATTCGCAACTCAAAACATCTTACCTATCTCGCGCTGATCATCGGCATTAGTGTGGTAGTCGCCAAACTTGTAGAATTCCAGTTTAGTGCCATCGCGTCCGCAAATATCAAAGACCCTGATGACCTCACCGGGTATTTCGGGTTTTGGTTTTCAACCTCCAATGCTGTTGCGTTAGCTATTCAACTTCTCATCACGCAGCGATTGGTAGGGTTTCTGGGTGTAGGGCGAAGTTTGTTTGTACTGCCAGGTGCCTTATTCATGAGTACATTGACCGTATTAAATACACCTGTTCTTTGGGCAGGTACAGCACTCAAATTGCTGGATATTTCTTTAAAACAATCTATCAACAAAGCTGCTACTGAATTACTGATTCTTCCCGTCCCAATGGCGATCAAAAGGCAGGCAAAAACATATATCGATGTCTTTGTCGACACCACAGCGACCGGCATAGGGGGACTGATGCTCATCTTCCTCATCAATGGTCTTGATCTGTCTGTACGAGCTGTCAGTGTCCTGATCCTGGGACTCATCAGTCTCTGGATCGTATTTGCCATTCGTGCACGCAATGAATATGTGCTTTCGTTTCAACGCCAATTAGGTCTTTCGCTCCCTGAAACAGATGATGATGAGCCAGCACCTTCGGTTACTTCTGTGTTAGATGGGATTCGACGCACACTACAATCGGGTACTACCGAACAAATCCTTCACCTGCTGGGATGTCTTGAAGAAAGTAAAGATGCAAGCCTGATGAAGGATGTGATCCCGTTGCTACAACATCCATTACCGAGAGTCCGTCATGCTGCACTGAGTGCATTGTATTACAATACAGATCATAGCTCCATAAAAGATATTGCACCTCTTTTAAAGGATCCGCATGATGAAGTACGGTCACGTGCATTTTCGGCTTTGCTGGCGCATACCCGATTAAATCGTGTACAGTTTATCCATGATTACCTGACAGATCCGGATCCTGCGATAAGTGGTGCAGCACTTGTAGGTTTGGCTACTGAGACGCGTGATAATCCACAGATGCGCGCTCAGTTTGACCTGGAGAATCGACTTCTGAAGAAAATCAGCGAAACGAATCACACTCAAAACCCTGAGGATATAGAAGATATCCGCATCATGGTATCCCGCGCGATTGGTTATGGTCGGATTGAATCTTTATATCCCCTGCTGACAGAATTTATGGATGATATGAATCCTGCAGTAGCACGAAAAGCAATCATCGCAGCAGGAAACAGTGGTGACCTTGGATTTGTAAAGACACTCATCTCGATGTTGACGAATGAATCAACAAGGTCGTCTGTACAAAAATCGCTGGCGAAATTTAAATCAACAGATATACTTCCACTACTGACAGATATGAGTAATTCCAGGGAAACGTCTGATGCACTCCTCATCCACCTTCCGATTCTGGCTGAGACAATGGATACCCAACAGGCAATCGATTTTCTGTTTGGATTACTGGTACAACATCACAATCCCCGGCTAAAACTAGAAGCACTCGAGGTCCTGCATAAATTGAAAGCCAAATTCCCACATCTCACGATATCCGGCAAGCGGATCATGCCATATCTGATGGAGGAAGCTGATCTGTATAAAAATACACTGGCCTTAAATTATACCGCGCAACAAAGCCGCAAAAATAAAGAGGAAGATCCTGCGATCACCTTAGCACGACAAGAATTTATCAACCTCCTGGAGGTGAAACTTGATGGTGACCTCAAACGTATTTTCTGGATCCTCGGTTTAAGCTATCCATCAGGAATTATTCTTCCTCTCTATGGCGATCTGCGTCACCACGATCAGAATATCCGCATCAGTACTGTTGAGTTGTTGGACAATGTCCTTGATCCTTCCTTGAAGAAAGTGGTTATCTCCATCATGGAATCTGCTATGCTGGATAATATATCCGACGATGATCTCGAACGTATGGATCTGGAGATCCCCGCAGAGATCGTCCTTTATGAATCACTCCTGATGGGAAAAGATGATGAGATTAAGATCGCCGTCATCAAACTCATCGAAGCCATGAAAAATCCTGATTTTGATCATCTCCTGGATCTGATCACGGAAGATGAAAAAAACCGTGGCAGGAATCTGGCGGAGTGAGCGTGAGACGCGAGAGAGCGTGAGAGAATGTATATTTTCTCATCATTTCAGACTTGCAAATTTTCAATTACGGCATCCGCAAAGTTCTCAATCTTTTCAGGCGCTAGCTGAAAATTGAGGATCGGCTCGATCAGTTCGAGTTCCATGACAGAAAGTGATTTTCCGACGCGTACCAGATCCAGTCGCGCATACAGAAGATCAAATGGAAGCTTGTCAAAAATGTTCTGAGCCTGCTGTAGATCTGGTTTGGAGGGCTCCATGATTTCAATGGTGCCACCATAAATACCCTGTACACGATAGTCTCCGGGGGCAGCTTTTTTTAACATCGTGTGGCTGAGCTTGCCGTTGATAAAAACGAAAGACCACTCACCTTCCTCCACCACTGAATACATCATGGGCTGAATTAAAAATTGCTGATCCGGATATTGTTGCCGAATCTCAAAAAGACCTTGTTCCAGATTATCTAAAGGCATCTTATGCACTTTTGATCCTCCACCACCAATGCATGGTTTAATCACCACTTCATTCCATTGATATTTCTGAAATGTTTGTTGAAGTTCATCCATCGTAATGTCATCTGCATCCCAGGACGGAACGACGGGAATATTTTTTTTATGTACATCTATGAGATAGTGTTTGTCAGTATTCCAGCGAACAGCAGCGAGTGGATTATAAAGTTTGCATGGAGATTCTTCAATGCGATCCAACACGTGGAGAAATTCGTCTACCCGGTCAATATAATCCCATGTCGATCGAATGATAGCGGCATCAAAAATTGCCCAATCAACAGTTGGTTTACTCCATATGACATGTATTGCTTCATGACCTCTTCGGGCTAGCGCATCGATCAGCATGTAATCATCCGAATACAAGACCTTGAGATCTGTTAATTCCAAATGCGCCAGTTTTGGATCCTCGCTAACAAACCTGGGTAACGTTTCATTTCGAAGGATCGCGATGTGCATGAGTGAGTACTACTGTCGAATTATTTTATCAATAGACGCCGCAATCGCCATATGATCAGATGCACTGTTCCGCTTCCGAACATTGGACATGAGCGCGACTATATAGGTTGTACAATCCGGATGCTCAACGATAGCGACACTATTCATAAAATTAGTAACATTGCCTTTGTACTTGGCACATGTATATCCGGCTTCAGGTGCACATTTGTAAAGACTACCAGATTTAAAATACACAGCTGCTTCTTTCAATGCAGGTGATGCTGCGTATCGGATACGACGATCCGTCATGTACATCAGCTTTTTCATTTCCAGACTGCTGGCTTCATCTACTGCCAGACCGCGCTCGAGATGAATCAGGAATTTCATGAGTCCCACAGGGGTACCCGTACTCCCTCCCTGCGGTGGAATTTTATCAGATCCTCCTCTGGTAAAGATCGTCCCCAGTCTCCATTCATCTTTTGAAATCCCAATATCACGCAATGGATCGTTGACAACGCTTATCGCCATATCAGAAAGTGAATCTCTCGGTGTAGAACTAAAAAATTCATTTGCTTCTTTTTCGGTTAGATCGGGATACTCTTTTCCAAATGCCCGCATCAAAATAGTCTCTCTCCAACAAATGGCTGCTGCGCCATTGTTACTTACGGACATCATATAATCAAGCCATTCGTACAACAGAAATACATCATTGGCTTGTACCTGGCGTTTTGTCAGTGTTTCTTTTTGTATATTAAAAATCGGAACTGTATGCTCATCATATAAAGCCCATGATCCCCCCCGGACTTCTTTCGTACATAATAAATCTGTACGGTCGGTAAATGATTCCGGATAAATTTTAGCAAGCTCTGTGAAGAAACCAAATAACACAGCAAGTTTTCCTACACTACCAGGCTGATATTCATCAGTCTCCTTTCGACTGGCATATCGTATCGGCTTACCTGGTGTGATATCTAATACAGCTATACTATAATTTTCATTCAGTCTTGGAAACAAACCATTAATTGCTTTTTGCAGTCCGGGATCAGGTGCGGGAATGGTCGTGAGGCTGTCACCACGTTCATCCCATAGATTCAGTTGGATTTCATATGTCTTGCGCATGGCGCCCACGATCGGCATGGTGCCTTTGAGTTCACCATCAATTACCTTCTGCAGATAGCTTAACCGTCGGATATTCGTGTACGGATATCCATCCACCGGGTAACTGGGTGAATCTGATACAACTACACAAACAATGAATAATGTGATCAGAAGTGATTTGATATTCATGGTGTTATTTTTTTAAAGGATCAGGATCCGTTTCGTGTCAAATGGAGGCGTTATCTTTTGTAAGTACTCTGATGCTGCGGCAGCTTTATTTTCTACAAAAGGACGGACCTGGAAAAGCCAGATCTTGTTATCCTTAAATCCGAGTTCTATATCCCAGGGGCCCTTGGTTGTAATGCCAGGTGCATTTGGAAGTTTCTCCTGTATTTGTTTTGCCATTTCTCTCAGTGCATCCAGATTCGAAGTACTGAGAATCCTGTTTTCAAATGAAGCTTGCTTCCTGACACTACCCCCTGTTGCAGGAATCGTGAGGTATGTTGTTTCACGTGCGGGACTCACAAGATGATCTGTGTCATTCGCAGCCAGCAACCAGGATTCTGCCGCCTGTCCATCTACTGCACCGCCGACACCGCGATTGAAAGCAACGGTCAGATCACCATCACGGCGTGATGAAACACCTTTTGTAATCATAACACCAGAATGATCACCATCCACACTCGGAATGATTACGATGGATGGAAATACATTTTCAGGATCATTGAGATATCGTTGCCTCCATTTGTAACTGCGTTCAGAATAGGGTGACGCCCACACATCTCGTATACCCTGGTATATCTTTTCAGGTTCTACAACATTGAAGACCGTGAGGTTGAGACCTGCACCGGTAAAGTCTTTCAGGTCTTCCATGTTTGTATCACTACGGATAAAAACAGGCACGTTACCTAAAGGCTGACCAAACACAGACTGAAATTGCTGCTGAATGTCTGTTCGGAATTCCGGCAGCATCGGCATCTCCCTGATCTGTGTACGAAGCGTGTCCAGCTGCAGCAGTATGTACTTTTCAATATCAGCTTCTGATACATCACTGCATCTCAAACACTCTGCATGGTCGAAGATGCCAATCATTTTAGCCCAGTAGTTGGTTTCTGTTCCCGGGATTGTCTGATTCATATGCTGACGAAATACTGCGAATGGAAGTACAAGCCCATCCACAACATTTTCAGGAAACATTTTTTTCAATTGACCGAGGTTGGCAGCTTTCGGACCACATATCTTACCTGAATGCGAAGCATCAATTGTATCCATGTTTACTACATGCGGATTGGTAAGTTGCAGTTTGGCTACCGGCACGGATATTTTTTCCTCAGCACGTTTTTTCTGCTCAAAGAGTTTCTTTTCTTCCGGCTTCATCTTGTCCGCCAGCTTCATGATCACCGTTCCCTGGTTCGATACCGCATAGAATATTTCTTGGCCGTGAAACGATTTGATGTCATCCATATTCTCACGCGACAACACAGCGTTGGGTATCCCCAGGTTGCGTGCTAAAAGTTGAATGTGTGATACCATGTTACCTTCCGTCACTGTGGCGATACCGGCAACAGGTTTAAGATTTGATGGCGGTGTATAAAAAAGATAAATTTTATCAGGTGAAATTTCTACTTCATCCGGTGATTCTGTGACGACTACTAATTCGCCTACAGTGAAGCCCGGATTGAGACCACGCAAACTGGATTGGCCTTTAATATTCAACACATCATTTGATAATCCTGCCTTATGTGAAAATTCATCCCCCAGCCTGCTGACAGTCTGTCCCAGAAAAAGAAGGACTGACGATCGAACCCTGTCATCATAAAAGCCCGCAGCCAGAGGTTCGAATTCGCGGAACTCATCGATTACCGGCATGTAAGTTGCACGCACCATTCCGGTTGCCCATTCGGCGACACTACGTCCTGCATCACTGTATTCACTTAGCCGTTGCAGATTGATTGTATCTCCTGCCAGTGGCTCGGGTAACTCCGAACGAATTTGATCATATTCCCAAAGCTCCAAAAAACCGAAAGCTGCAGAAGCTTCAGAAAGACTTTGCACTTGTTCTAACAACTCTGACAAATATTCAACTTCCCATCGTGTAAATACCTGGTTGTAGAGGCCTTCCATCTTATTTGACATGTCAATCATGGCAAGTCTGGAACTGCTGCGCATCGGTAAAGTAATATCACGACGAATCGCCAATGCGGTTTGACCTAATAATTTGCACTGATCCGGCGGACAGTCCATCGTTGGATACCTGTTGAGAAAATAGGTCATGGCTTCGGCAGACTTACTGTCTTTTGGAAGCTTACCTGCATATGCATCAAAATCGCTCACACGAAACGGGCGAAACATTTTTTCAAGTCCACAGACCAATTGGTCGAATTTGCGTGCCATCGATTCATTGATCTTTGCTTTGTTCTGGTCCTGGAAATCCCATACACGTCCACTGTCTCCTGCATCCGGTGATCCGTGAATCTTGATCCGCAAATCCTGGAAGGAAGGAAATGCAACTGCAATCTCTTCAGAGACGGCACGTACTACCTGCACATTGTTATCTTCCGCTGCATGAGGAATGTCTTTGGCGCTCTGCCTGATTAAAAAATAATGGGATCGGAGTCGTTCTGCATCTTTTAACAGCCAGTCAAAAAAATCAATACCCCATTGCGTTTCATCCTCATCCTGCATCGCACCCCGGTAAAATTGTGCCCTGCGATTGACCCATCCGTTGTCGGTGTTGCGCAGATACTTCTCAAGCTGATATTGCTTCAGTCGGGACTGAGCATGAGTCGCATCCCAGAAATCATCATTTTCTGTGCCCGCTAGGATCTGGCCCAGGAAAATATGATCGTCCTTAGCTAACGCGATGACCTCCGGTTTCAACCGGGCATGCTGATATCCTGGTCTTTTACCCGGACATGGATCCCGGGCTTCCCGTATGGTGCCATCCTTACAAAACCAACGGATGTCCCGGTACGGACCCCTGGCATCTGCTTTATACTTATCAATCATTGCTTTGATCCGGGCAGGATCCGCATCCTGGGCACTAACCATGTTGGGCGGCAGCATCAGCCCACAAAAAAACAGGAAAAGCAAAAAGCTTTTCAGTTCGGACATAAATTCCTTCCGGAAAAGGAGACCTTGGCAAAATCTGTGCATATCAGGTAATGCGATGGTATGTGAAGTTCGACTAAGAGAATACATGAATTAAAAGTACAAACAGACAGGGTGATAGTTTGTTCGGGTTTCAGAAATAGTATGATACCGGGATTCTTTTCATTGTTGGATCAATTCGACATCTATGTCCAAACAAAATCAAACCGTAGAAACAAAGGCCAGCGTGGAGGAATTTATCAATACTGTCCCTGATCCTGCCAAGCGCGCGGACAGCTTCCGCATCGTGGAATTAATAAAAAAGCACACAGGATTACAGGCCAAAATGTGGGGGCCGGCTATTATTGGTTTTGGGACCTATCATTATACGTACGAGAGTGGTCGTGAAGGAGATGCACCTCTTACCGGCTTTTCACCCAGGAAAGATGCGATCACATTGTATTTCGCTTCTGAATTCGAAGGGAAAGAAGAGTTGCTGTCCAAACTGGGAAAACACAAATCCTCGAAGGTGTGTGTTTATATTAAGAAGCTGGATGATATCGATCATAAGGTATTTAAGAAAATGATCACAGCATCTATGAATCATATTCAAAAACTGTACCCGACTAAAAAATAATCCCAAGTCATTGTAATTTTTCTTTATTTGAGAGAACAAAATCGTCAAATGATTTAGGCTCCTGCCCGGTGATAATTTTTACCCATTGGGTTGTCTTTGGTGCCTTTTGAAATCTTGGTAAGTAGTGTAACATAATCATAACTAACATAAACATTGAGGGCACTTTTTCTTTTCGCTTAGCCAAATAGAATTGAAATAAATTAGGCGAAATGAATGAGATGGTCTTTCTGATTCCTTGGCTGATTTTTTCAGCCATCTCACCAAATGTTAAGGTTTCGTTGTTCGTTAATTCATAACTTTTATTGAGGTGTTTTTGAGGATCTGTTAGAATGTGTGCCACAACCAAACCAATGTCATCAACATCTATCAAGGTAAACTTTGCTTGTCCTGCTGGCAAATAAATTCTTTGTTTGTTCACCAATTCTGAATACAAGGTTGTTGTAAAATTTTGCATAAAATAGGCGGGACGTAAAAATGTAAAACCGATTTTACTTTCTGTGATAAGTTTTTCAATTTTGTAGTGTGGAATTATTTTACTGTTCTCAACACCCTGAACCGATAAAAAAATAATTTGCTTTATTTTAGACGCATTGGCTTCGGCTAGTAAAGGCTCAAAAAACTTAGAAACATTTGCTATTTGGGGCGGCCGAAGTAAAAACAAAATGTCCATTTCTGCAAATGCAGGCTTGAAAGTTTGGATGTTTTCAAAGTCAAATGATACTACAAAAACATTAAATGCCTCTAATTTTTCTCTATCTGTTTCAATATTTCTGACCCCGGCAAATACTTGTAAGCCATTGATTCGGTTTGAAATGCGTTTTATCACCGATAAACCTACATTTCCGGTTGCCCCTGTAATTAAAAGTTTCATTGTTGATTGTAGCTAAATGTGTTTCCCATAGCAAGAATGAACGTCCAACTTGGATTTTCTTATACAGGGAGGCGTCATGAGCAATCTTCATTTCCAATTACGATTTTTCTTTTATCTTTTTAATGGTTGCGTAAATGCTATACACAACCATTACGCCAATAAATACATACACCCAAATCGGAATATTTTTACCGACTATCAAAAGATATATATAGGCTGATATAAAACACAAGCCCGTTAACAACGCCGGAACAACTATGGACTTTTTATTCCTGGCTCTTCTGATTGTCCAGCTTAAACAAAGAAAAAATAATGGTATGGCACCAACATAAATACCACCAAAGATGTACGGGTTTACATTATACTTATCCCCTAAGCTTAAAAACCACTCTTTCAAAGTATCCCACCACTCCATTAGCTAAACAGTTTAAAAGCAACGTGCAATAATTTTTTCAATCCGGAGGTAATCGTCTTCTCCTTATGCTTTATAATGAGTTGTTGATTTATCCTTGTCGCAACGGGATAAGGATAAATTTTATTGAAGATGCTATTGATGGATAATCCGGACGTGTTAGCTAATATCAACTCTTGTATAAGTTCTCCTGCATTGGGTGCAATCATTGTACCACCCAGTATTTCTTCCTTTTTTAAGAAACCACCTTTGCTGATGTAGAGAATAATTCTACCATATCGATAATTATCGGTAACAGCTCTGTCGTCGTCGCTAAAATCCTGCTCCAGTTTCTCATACTTCATTCCTCTATTCTTCAATTCTTTTTCATTCAAACCAAAGGTGGCAATCTCAGGGTCGGAAAACGTAACCCAGGACATGTGATCATTGTTCAACCTTTTATTTAGAGGCGAGAACAAATTATTTAAAATTATTCTTCCTTGAAGTTCAGCGGCATGCGAGAATTGCAAATCACCGGCAACATCACCACAAACCAGAACATCTTTGTTTGTGGTGCGAAGTTGATCATCAACGATGATTTTATGATCCTTTACCCGGATGCCCGCCTTTTCAAGTTGTAATGGCTCCAGAACCAGTATTCTTCCAATGCCAACAAAGACGGCATCAAATGAAAGTGTAAACGTCTCACCATTATTTTTCTTTACGAAAGCATCATTGGGTGATAAGAACTTTTGCAAACTAGCATCAAAGTAAAAGGTAATGCCTTCATCCTGCAGCCGTTTTAATAAAATTTTTGTTAGCGTTTTATCATCGTGCACAAGGATTCCATTTCCTTCTTCTACTACCGTAACGTCACTGCCAAGCCTTTGCATCGCCTGAGCTATTTCGATTCCTATGGGACCGCCACCTACGACCAACAATCTTTTAGGAAGATGATTGATATGAAATATATTTTCATTGTCCAGATACCTTACCTGGTTAATACCTTCTACCTTTAATTTTCGCGGTTTTGAGCCTGTGGCTACAATGATTTTTTTTGCAGCGAAAAGCTCACCGTTTACCATTACTTCATGCCTCCCCGCAAAACTTGCTTCACCCAATACCACGTTTATTCCCTGATCTCTTAACCACGCAGCATTTTCATGCTTACGAATAACTTCCTGGCGGGCATGAACATAGTCAATTGCCTTTTGAATATCCACTTCACCTTGTAATGTAATGCCAAATGATTGTGCTTCCCGGGCAGCATGGATTTGACGTGATACATGTATCAGGGCTTTGCTTGGCACACAACCATCATTCAAACATTCTCCACCCACCTCTCTATCGCTCTTTACAATCATGGTTACTTCCATGCCCACTTTTGCGAGAAACAATCCCACACTTAATCCTCCTGATCCGGCACCTATAATAATGACGTC
>JBBREG010000080.1:0-13237 GCA_038203125.1 Chitinophagales bacterium | reverse complement strand
AAGAGCAGGCATGGAAAGTCGAATTTGCTAATGAGCCGGCCAATCGCTTACCTTTTTCGGAGGTCATCAAAACAACCGGACAGATTCAGACTTCGCCAGGTGATGAAGTAACGGTTGCGGCCCAATCAGCCGGGATCGTAAGATTTACGAGTAAAAATCTGATCGTTGGTGGAAGGATTGGAGCAGGAGAAGGTTTATTTGCGGTGAGTAGTTCCGGATACAATCAAAGCAATCTTGATGCCCAGTATGCTGAGGCAAAAGCAAACCGCGATAAGTACAAAGCTGATCTTGTTCGCGCAGAAGAACTGGTGAAAGATAAAATCATCTCTCAACGTGATTATCTCGATCGAGACCTTGCCTTCCAAAATGCTCAAACTATTCTCAATGCTTTAGGGAAAAATTATTCTGCCCGAAACGGTGTGCGGGTCTCAACCCCACAAGGGGGGTTTATCAAGAGTATACTTGTCAATCCCGGGCAGGCTGTGGAGGCTGGGCAACCATTGGCAATTATTTCAAAAAACGGTCGTCTCGTTCTGCGGGCAGATGTTTCACAGAAATATTTTAATAAGCTGCCAACCCTTGCAAGTGCAAATTTTCGCACAGAATATTCAGATACGACGTACAATACTGCTGATCTCCATGGTCGGGTGCTTTCGTATGGTAAAAGTGCAGATGCGGCGTCAAATTTCGTTCCTGTCTTCTTTGAAATTGATAACCTGAGTGCATTTGTACCAGGATCATTTGCTGAGATATTTCTTAAATCAACGTCTGCACCCAATGCCCTCGTCATACCTAAGTCAGCTTTGATAGAGGAGCAAGGTGTTTTTTATGCATTTGTGCAGACCGGAGGAGAGTCATTTCAAAAGCGCGAACTGAAGCTTGGTCCTGATGATGGTGTGTTTGTACAAGTTCTCTCCGGTATAGTGGAGGGTGAAAGAGTTGTCACCAAAGGAGCGTATCAAATAAAACTCTCCACCGCTTCAGGCACACTTCCAGCGCACGGACACGAACACTAAAAACTGACAAAAATGTTAAATCGTATCATACAATTTTCATTGGACAACCGCCTGATGGTTGTTATAGCCGCTGCTTTGCTTTTACTGATTGGGAGTTACACAGCGTCACGAATGGATGTGGATGTGTTTCCTGACCTGACGGCTCCCACGGTAGTAGTGCTTACTGAAGCACATGGCATGGCACCGGAAGAAGCTGAGCGCCTGGTGACATTTCCCCTCGAAACAGCTGTCAATGGAGCAACCAGTGTGCGCCGCGTCCGATCATCATCTTCAGCCGGGATTTCCATCGTTTGGGTGGAATTTGAATGGGGCACAGACATCTATCGCGCCCGTCAGGTAGTAGCAGAAAAAATCGCTGCAGTTGCAGAATTACTCCCTGATGGTACTGGCAACCCAACCCTTGCACCTCAGTCTTCCATCATGGGTGAAATCATGCTAATCAGCGTGACCGGGGATAGCACAAGCCTGATGGAATTACGAACCATTGCTGACTGGAGTATCCGTCCTCAATTGCTCGCCACCGGAGGTGTTTCTCAGGTAGTGGTCATTGGAGGAGAATATAAACAATATCAAATTTTAGCATCACCGCAAAAAATGCAGGCGTATCATATTACGCTTTCAGAATTACTCCAAGCCAGTGAAGATGCCAACCGCAATTCATCCGGCGGATTCCTGTATGAATATGGAAATGAATATATCGTCAGGGGCATTGGACGAACCAGTGATCTCTATGAATTGGGAAATACCGTCATAAAAACAAATGCAGGGACCCCGGTAAAGATCAGTGATGTAGCAGATATACGGATTGGAAGTGCACCTAAAATTGGAGATGGATCACTCAAAGGAAGTCCTGCCATTATCATGACGGTCATGAAACAACCGAATACCAATACGCTGGATTTAACTAAGAAAATTGATGAAACCATTGCTGCATTAAATAAAAACCTGCCCGCTGATGTGAAGACAAATACCACCATTTTCCGGCAGGCAGATTTTATTGAGGCATCGATCAGCAATATTCAAAAAACACTGATCGAAGGTTCAATCTTTGTCGTCATCATCCTTTTCATTTTCCTGATGAACTGGAGGACTACTTTCATTTCATTATTGGCAATACCCGTTTCACTAATTGTAGCTGTACTGACATTGAAATGGCTGGGTTTTACAATTAACACGATGTCACTCGGCGGCATGGCAATTGCCATCGGGGCTTTGGTGGATGATGCCATCATCGATGTTGAAAATGTTTTCAAACGACTACGACAGAATATCGCACTTCCGGAGGAATCACGCCGACCTTCACTTCAAGTGATTTTTGATGCTTCGGTTGAAATTCGTTCGAGTATCATTAGCGCTACCTTCATCATTATCGTTGCCTTTTTACCATTGTTTTTTCTGTCAGGCATGGAGGGCAGACTCCTTGCTCCGCTCGGCATTGCCTTTATTGTATCGTTGTTCGCATCGCTGGTCGTTTCCATTTCGTTGACACCGGTGTTGATTAGTTTTCTGCTGACCGGGGAAAAGATGTTGAAAAGAAGTGGAAAAGAAAGCTTCGTGGTGCATCATCTTCAACAGGGGTATGTAGCTGCACTTACCAGCGTGATGCGTTGGCGTAAAGCCATTGTGGTGTTCGCTGTCGTTTTGTTGATCGGAACATTTTTTCTGATGTCAGGCTTGGGAAGGAGTTTTTTGCCAGAATTTAATGAAGGTTCGCTTGTTATTAGCGCTGTGAGTTTGCCGGGTATATCGCTCGAGGAAAGCAACAAGATCGGAACGTCCGTTGAACAAACGCTTTTAAGTATTCCTGAAATACAAATGACTACACGCCGCACAGGTCGTGCAGAACTTGATGAACATGCCCAGGGGGTGAATGCTGCAGAAATTGATGCTCCTTTCACACTAACAGACCGTAGCCGGGCTGCATTTATGGCTGATGTGCGGGAGAAATTAGCCGGAGTTACAGGCGTTAATATCACTATTGGCCAACCTATTGGACACCGTCTTGACCACATGCTTTCAGGAACGAGAGCCAATATCGCCATCAAAATATTTGGATCCGATCTCAACAAACTTTTTACTATATCCAACGATATAAAGCGAGCTATAAAAGACGTAGACGGATTGGTGGATCTTAGTGTGGAGCCGCAGGTTGAGATTCCACAAATTCAAATCAAAGCGAGGCGGGAAATACTTGCCAAATACGGCATTACACCCGGCGAATTCGCTGAATTTGTAGATGTAGCGTTAGCCGGTGAAAAAGTTTCAGAAGTTTATGAAGGTCCCAGAAATTTTGATCTGGTCCTTCGCTTCAACGATGCCAATCGTGGCAACATTGATAATATTCGAAACACGCTTATAGATACACATACAGGAGAAAAAGTGCCTTTGTATTATGTTGCTGACGTAGTATCCACCTCAGGGCCAAACACAGTCAACCGTGAGAATGTACAGCGTAAAACCGTCGTGAGCGCAAATGTTGCAGGTAGGGACCAACGAAGTGTTGTAACTGAAATTCAGGAAAAAATCAATTCGGTGATCTCTCTGCCAGAAGGTTACCGCATCGAATATGGTGGCCAGTTTGAGGCAGAAGCAGAGGCATCAAAGACCTTATTATTCACCTCTTTCATTGCGGTCCTCATAATATTTCTGTTGTTATATCAGGAGTTTAAAAGTTCCAAATTGGCAATTATCATTCTTCTAAATCTGCCTTTGGCTCTGATTGGTGGTGTATTAAGCATTTGGTTGACTTCCGGCATTTTAAGCATCCCAGCCATTATAGGTTTCATTACTTTATTTGGAATTGCCACGCGTAACGGTATTTTGCTTGTATCACGATACAAGGCGCTTGCTGATGAGGGTTATCCGATTTATGAAGCCATTTTGCAAGGCTCAAAAGACAGGCTCAGTCCCATTCTAATGACTGCATTAACAGCAGGGTTGGCACTGATCCCCCTTGCACTTGGTGGTGATCTGCCTGGCAATGAAATCCAAAGTCCTATGGCGAAAGTGATTTTGGGCGGCCTGTTAAGTTCCACTGTGCTCAATTTATTCATTGTGCCGGTGGTATACTTTTTATCAAATCAAAAAAAAGAAAATAGAACATGATAAAAATAATGTTAGCATTTGTTCTTTTATGTCTGGGAGTGATTGATTCCTATAGCCAGAATGGTTTGGAAGCAGCGTTGGCAAATATTGAAAAGAACAATAAATCAATCGTAGCCAACACGCAATACTGGATTGCTCGCGATCTGGGGTTTAAGACCGGATTATCGCTCCCCGATCCATCCGCAGAATTTGATTTACTTGCTGGATTCCCAAACGGTACCGGACAGCAAACTGAATTTACGATGGTACAAGGATTCGAATCTCCTTCCGTATACAAACGTAGACGAGAACTTTCCGCACTACAAGTTGGTAAAGGACAAAATTATCTTGCTACTGAACGTCAGGAGATTTTACGCTCTGCCAAGCTGACATACATTAACCTGATCTTTTTAAACAAAAAACTTGCAGCGCTGGTCAATCGTGAGCAAAGAACTGAACGGCTGCTCAATAATATGCAAGTCAAGCTTGATCAGGGTGAAGGCAATATCCTGGATGTAAATAAAGCTCGTCTGCAATTGTTGAATGTCCAACATGAGATCCGTTTGTCGGAGGTAACTAAAGACGAATTACTGGTGCAGCTTCAAGAGCTCAATGGCGGCAATCTGATCTTAGTAAATGATACCATATACTCAGCGTTACCGGATCTGCCACAGGATTTTGAATCGTTAGAACAAGCAATTGAAGAGATTGATCCTGCCCGCCTCGCTTTAATGCAGGAAATCGGCATCGCTCAAAAGCAGGAAGAATTGACGCATTCGTTGAATCAACCCCGTTATGAAGCTGGATATCGCTATCAAGGCCTCCTGGGCCAACAATTTCATGGTTTGCATTTAGGGATTAGTGTTCCGCTGAGAGAGAAAAAATTAAAAGTTTCACAACGTCAGGCAGAAACTCAATATGCTATGCTGAATCTGGAAGCCCATCGTACCGAACATTATCATGAGATAAAGAAATTATATGATACCTATCAGCACCTGATGACTGCACTTGGCGAATATCGATCACTGTTGCTACAGTCCGGGAACGTTGCACTTTTAGATAAAGCGCTTGCACTCGGCGAAATCACTACTATCCAATATTTTCTTGAAAATGTTTATGCATATGATGCACTGGATAACTTCCTTGAATTGGAACGGGCGACACATATTGCCGCGGCCGAATTAAATAAATGGCGAT
The DNA here is from genome assembly GCA_038203125.1 of Chitinophagales bacterium. Lineage (GTDB taxonomy): Bacteria > Bacteroidota > Bacteroidia > Chitinophagales > Saprospiraceae > Opimibacter. The sequence goes on along the minus strand of JBBREG010000080.1, from coordinate 7,940 downwards.
TATAAATATTTCGATTCTAGTAATAAAAAAACTCTATGAAGTCACCTGCTTTTTTTTCAATTCAATTTTCCTGGGAGATGGTCCGCATTCTTGTGGTAGGGATAGCAAGCCTGTTATTTTACTTAAGCTTAATACCCTTACCCATATTGCTGGGGGCTATGGCTTTAGGACTATACTCACTTGTAAAGGTGGCAGGAATAGACTTATTTAAAGAAAGGAAAATAGGTACTGAGCTCTTTATCACAGTTGCAGTGATCGTATCCGTGATGGGTAAAGAATATCTGGCGGGTTCGGTAGTGTTAATGATTATATTGATTGCAGAATATATTGCCAGTGCCAGCACCGAAAAAGCAAGGAGATCAATTAAAGAATTGATTGGTTCTGTTCCTAAAACAGCCACCATAAAACAAAATGATACTGAAATAATTGTTGAAATAGCCAATTTAAAAATTGGTGATGTTGTATTGGTAAAAGCAGGAGAAAAAATTCCGGTTGATGGTATTGTTACCGCTGGTGAAGGGGCGGTGAATCAAGCGCCAATTACCGGAGAGAGTGTTCATCAGGAAAAAATGTCCGGAAGTGAAGTCTTTGCAGGTACTATAGTAGAATCGGGGGCATTAGATATTAAAATGACCAAAGCTGGAAAGGATACTGTTTTCTCACGTATCATTTCATTAGTTGAAGAGGCAGAAAGCCAGCAGGCGCCTATTGAAAAATTTACAGATAAGGTTGCTTCATGGCTTATTCCCATTGTATTTATCTTTGTAGGAACAGTTTACTTTTTTACCCGTGATGTTAAGCTTGTCATTGCTTTACTGATTTTTACATCACCCGCCGAACTTGGTCTGGCAACACCTTTAGTAACCATTGCAGCCATTGCCCGTGCAGCGAAAGAGGGGATTCTCATCAAGGGAGGATTATTTTTAGAAGAGCTGGCCAAGGTTACAACCATTGTTTTTGATAAAACGGGGACTATAACATCTGGGAATCCCGCAGTTAACAAAGTGGCAATAATTAATGAAGCGTATACAGAAACAGAAGTTGTACATCTCGCAGCCACAGCTGATAGACGTTCCAGTCATCCACTTGCAAAAGCTATAATCGACTATGCTGCTAAATCAAATATTTCTATTTCCGAACCCACCCATTTCGAAGTTGTCAAAGGACGTGGTGTGAAGGCTGAAATAGACGGCAAATGGATTGCCCTGGGGAATAAAGCACTTATGGCAGAAAACAAAGTGTCTATGCTTTCTATCCCTTCAAATGAGACTGATACAGCTATTCATCTATCTGTAGACAATAAACTGGTCAGCATTTTTTATGTTTCAGATGCGATACGTGGCGGGGCCAAAGAAATGATTGCCGGATTACGAAAAAGTGGAATAAAAAAAATCGTCATGCTGACAGGAGATAATCCTGAAACAGCTAAGCATGTCGCTGAACAAGTTGGAATTACAGACTACAGGGCTAATTTGCTGCCAGAAGATAAAACAAGAATTATCAAGGAATTACAGCAAGGAGGTAGTGTAAAGGTGGCCATGGTGGGTGATGGAATCAATGACGCTCCCGCTTTAGTTCAGGCGAATATTGGTATTGCCATGGGAGCTGCCGGTACAGAAACGGCCATGGAAGCGGCAGACATTGTTCTCATGCAGGATAAATTAGAAAAAATAGCTAAAGCCAGAGCCATTAGTCAAAGAGCATTTCGCACCATCAAAGAAAATATTTTTGTTGGCGTGGGTGTAGTGCATGTGGTTGGAATTTCGCTCGTTTTACTCAGAATTATTGGACCGGTAGAGGCAGCCGCAATTCATTTGCTTCCTGATACATTAGTTTTCATTAACTCCATAAAACTTTTGAAAGTCAGGATTGAGGTATAGTGCATGGTCGTAAAATCATGTCTGGTGGATTTGACGGAACATGATTTTGAACATTATTGTCGATGACCGAAAAAGGTTCAAAATGCTTACAATGAATTTAATTTAGGAACCCTTTTGGCCCACTAATCTCTTACATCCTTGCCATCCCTTATTCTGCATTCATCTCCTCCTACCCCTGACGAATTATTGGTTCAGCATCATCATCTTCACCTGGTATGTACCCGCTGTGACATACCGCTCCCCTTCTTCAATACCTTTGAGCACCACACTGTGCGTACCATTATCATCGCCTAATGAAAGGTAGCTTACGGTATAGGTTTCAGGACCATCCTTAATAAAGATGACGGGTTTTCCACTGATCTCAGATAAAGCGCTATTGGGGACAAAAATAGTTTTGTCACTCTTCTGCTGAAATGCCTGCAGCGTGACAAACTCACCAATCTTAAATTCTCCTCCGGGATTAAGTAGTTCAAATAATACCTTCTGTGATTGATTGGAGGGATTGACTTCAAGTGCAGCACTCACCAGACGTACCTCTGCTGTTTTATGCTGATCATCATTCGTACAGGTGACCGTATATTTTTGAGCGTTTTTTACGATATCCGCATCCCTGTCATACACCTGTGCTTCCACATACACTTTACTAAGATTGGTAATGGTAAAGAGGGTAATTCCCGCCATGACTTCCGCGCCGGAAGCAAGCGCAAACTGTCCGATCGTTCCGGATACTGGTGCTTTGAGAGTGATGCTCCCACTGCCTGAGGTAACAGAACCTGAGCTAATCCCCTGCAACGCGTCGAGATTCGCTTTCGCCGTATTGTAGCGTGCTTCTGCCGCCTGGACATCTTTCTTTGCAGCGATGTCCGCAATCGTCCGAAGGCGATTTAATTCCTTTTCGGCGGCTGTTAGTTCCGCCTGTGCATTTCTGATATCCGCCCGCAGACGACCTGTTTCAGTGATTACACCCACCTGATCAGCCTGGGTAGTGGAAGGAATGATAACAGCCAATACCTGACCCGCGGATACTTTTTGCCCCGGCGTTACTTTCAGTGATTGCAGTTTGCCACTTTGTGATGTTGTAATAGCAGCGTATCCCGAGGGAGCAGGTACTACGGTGCCAAACAATTCGACCGAGGGTTGAAAATCGCCTACGTCAACCTGGCTGGTGAGGATATCAAATAAAAACTGTGTTTCTTTTGGAATGAATACACTATTGCCCGCAGTACCTGCCTGCTCACCACCATGCGGCGCATCACCATGTGCGTCCGCCTCCTGGAAAATTGCAGGAATACTTATCAGAACCAGTAACACCATGGCAACTTTAGGTCTCCGGCGAAGTAACAAATATCCGATTCCCAATCCTCCGATAAATACTAATAAAAATTTCCACCAGTCAGAACCTTCTTTGGCAGCAACGATTACCTCTGTCTCTTCATCTTTTACCGGAGGCTCTTTACCCACTTCAACACTTTTCAACAGAAGCAAATCGGGTCCATTCATAGCCGAATTAAGAGTAAATGCCAGTGAATATGACTTTGCTTCCGGAAATGTTCCTGTCAAATGATAGACACCTGGTTCGTGGTTTTCAATGGCAATGCTAATTGACGTATCCTCCTGGACGGTCACTTTCATATCTGTCACCTCCATCGGATGATTACTCACATAATCAGCTATATAGAGATCCATTTCAGTAGGTTCTGAAGGAGTAATTTTTTTGTGCTTCAGCGTGAGTTCATATTTCTGACTTTCTGCGTAGATCGTAAAGAAGCCCGGAGCCGAGCCTGAAACATCGCTTACTACTTCATCGTGGGAATGACCATGATCATCCTGCGCGACTACTGTACCAGCTATGCAGGAAAGGAAAAGGATATAAAAAAAGCAAAGATTCTTTTTCATGATAAATTTTTACACGATTATTTCCCTGATAAAAATTGCATCTGAATGACAGCCTCATTGTGCTGCTGTATGGCATTCAGATATTGTTCCTGAAGTTCTAACGCATCCACGATATTTCGCAGTGCCAGCGTATAATTAATCTCTCCACCTTCATAGAGTCGCAAATAGGTAGTGATCAGCAGATTCATTTGAGGCAGACCATTTTCTTCAAACCATTGGAGAGATTGATTGGTTTGTAATATGGTATTTCCCCATTGACTTTTTGCAATGGAAGCCTGACGGCGTTGCAAATCAGCATCCCCTTCACGTATCAATGTATTTACTTTGCCTGCCTCAACTTGTCCACCGTACTGGCCCTGCCATATCGGTATTGTCAAACCGAGTCTATATCGATACCTGAACTCTGTATCCCGTTCAGGTGTCCTCAGATATCCAATCACAAAACTTGGGAGTCGTTGAGCTTTCCAGACATTCATTTCCGTTTCACTCGCTCGCGTATTCGCCGCGAGATAATCATCAAAATAAAAAGTATTGGTGTCGTCAGTTGGATCTGTAGTCAACGGGGAGAGATTTTCTACCTTTTCTATATTCTGATTTGTGTATCCCTCCAACAATCCCGCTGCAATGCTAAAATCAGTTTGTGCGCGGGCTAATTGATATGCCATCATGCCGCTCTGATTCTGAGCAAAGAGAAGATCAGCGCGATTGATTTCACCACCATCAAAAAGTCTGAGGCTTTTGGCAGCGATGTCTTTCCACAGACTGTCCTGATCATTGTAAAAATCCATTCGTGCCTGCGCAAGTTGTGCCTCCAGATACGCCAGTCGAATGTCCTTTACGAATTCATTCTTAGTGATTGAAGCACCAGCGGTGGCCACTTGTGTCAGACTTTTTAACCATTTCGATCTCTTCCCGTAAACACTTGGAAATTGAAATTCCTGCTCAATTTCATACGCAAGTCCCATATCAGCCGGAGTCTCTATGGTAAATAATGGCTGAGAAGGATTAAACGCAGTCCGTTCCAATGCTTTTTGCTTTTGTACTTCCAGCTCTGCCAATCGAATAGACGGAAAGGTGGACAGCGCACCTTTAATAATTTCCTGCTCGCTCACTACTTGTGCAGTCATGGACGCTGCAGTAGCAAGGAAGGCAAAAACACTAATCGATTTTTTTATTGACAGCATTTCTTGAAAAATAGTGTTTTGAAAATCTTTATCAGAATTCTTTTCATACGTTCTTTATTGATCAATACCAGTCCGTGAATGTTTTTTTGCGTTCATGTATTCTTCAATGGCTTTCCGGCCAAATATGGAAAATACGGCTGGCGTTACCGCCATATCCAGTAATGTGGACGATATAAGCCCTCCAAGTATAACAGTGGCAACCGGATATAAGATTTCCTTTCCCGGGGCTGATGCATTTAAAGTGAGGGGTATCAGGGCCAGCGCTGCTACCAGAGCAGTCATCAATACAGGCACCAGTCGTTCGAGTGACCCTCGTATAATCATTTTTCTGTCAAATGTTTCGCCTTCATGTTCTATAAGATGAATGTAATGTGAGATCATCATGATGCCGTTACGGCTGGCGATCCCCGTCAATGTAATAAAACCGACCATCGTAGCAAGTGAAAAAACGCCACCCGTTATCCAGACGGCAATGACACTGCCCACTAAAGCCAGAGGTATATTTAACATGATCTGCAGCACGATACGCCAGGACCTGAAGTGAAGAAATAAGACAAGGAAAATACCCATGACAGAAAAAAGACTGAGCAAACTGATAATGCGGCTACCCGTTTGTTGCGCTTCGTACTGACCACCATACTGAATGAAATATCCTTCCGGAAGCACGACCTTTTCGCCTACTACGGATTTTAATTCCTTTACGGTCGCGCCCAGGTCACGCCCTTCCACATTGGCAGAAATGGTAATAATGCGTTGTGTGTTTTCATGACTGACGGCATTCACACCTTTTTCATATTCCACATTTGCAATTTGCTCGAGTGGAATCAGGTTTCCTTCCGGTGTATGAACAAAGGCATTTCTGATGTTTTCAAGATTAGCACGGTCTTCTTCATTCGCGCGTAACAGAATGTCAAAAGATTTTTGACCATCCAAAATCGTCCCTGTGACTTTACCATTGAGCATGATCTCAAGATCTTCTGTGATCTCTCCAACCTGCATCCCATATCTGGCAATCGCCATCCGGTCAACGGTAATACGTAACTGCGGGACTAAGGTTTGTCGTTCGGTATTCGCATCTACAACTCCTTCAACTGATGCAATCGTATTTTTAATCTGCGTGGCAAGTGTGCGCAATTCGGTAAGATCCTGGCCATAAAGTTTAATAGCAACCTGGGCCCTCACCCCGGATAGCAAGTGATCGATCCGGTGAGAGATAGGTTGTCCTACATTGACACTGACACCCTGCAATACAGACAAATTCGCTCTGATATCGCTGAGAATTTCTTCCCGGTCTCTCTCCGTATCCTCTTTCAGTTCAACATCTATTTCTGAGTTACTGACAGGTTCGACATGTTCATCCAATTCAGCTCTCCCTGTTCGTCGGGCCGTATATAAGACTTCATCTACTTTCAGGATTTGATTTTCTGCTAACGATCCTATTTTATTACTCTCTTCCAGGGAGGTGCCGGGAGGTGCGGAAAGATTAATGGTAAAACTTCCTTCGTTGAATGGTGGTAAAAACTCCGATCCAAAAAAGGGAATAATCATGCCGGCAAGTGCAATTAATACAATCCCCATCCCCATGATCCATTTAGGCCTGTCAAGACTGAAATTTAAAAGTTTCAGGTCCTGCTTTTTCAGCCATCTGACCAAACCACTTTCCCGTTCTGCTTTTGTTTTATCGAGACGCGCCAATAGAAAGGAACACAGCACCGGGGTTACCGTCAGCGACACCAATAAGGAAGCCACAATGCTTACGACATACGCGATGCCCAGTGGTGCAAACAATCTACCTTCTATCCCCTGCAGGTAAAACAAGGGAATGAATACCAATACGACAATGATGGTAGCAAATACAATGGAATTTCGAACTTCACTGGATGCTTCATATACCACTCGCAGTATGGGACGCGGATTTTCTGCTAACCGATTCTCTTTAAGCCGCCTAAATACATTTTCAACATCCACGACTGCATCATCTACAAGTTCACCGATTGCAATCGCCAGTCCACCTAACGTAAGTGTATTGATCGTGATGCCAAATAATTTAAAAACCAGTGCAGTAATCACGATTGACAACGGGATCGCGGTGAGCGTAATGGCAGTCGTGCGAAAATTGAGCAAAAACAGAAATAACACTAACACGACCAGGATGCCACCATCTCTCAATGCGTGCATGACATTCGTGAGTGAATGCGTGATGAAATTCTTTTGCTGAAAAACTTTCGGATTGAGTTTGACATCCGGAGGCAAACTTTTCTGGAGCTCATTTAATGCCGCCTCCACCTGATCGGTTAGCGAAATTGTAGAAACGCCTGGTTGCTTTTCGACTGTCAGGATCACTGCGGGTTTCCCATTGAGTGAGCCATCACCTCTCTTTTGCGCCGCACCGAATTTTACTTCAGCAATTTGTTTTAAGAATACGGGCTGGCCTTTATTATTTCTGACAACCGTATTTTCCAAATCGCCAATCGATTGCGCTCTGCCGATATTCCGGATCAATACTTCTTCTCCATACCGATCGAAAAATCCTCCTGTCGTATTTAGATTCGTTCGTGACAGGGCCTCATCCACATCATCGACGGTCAGGTTAAATTGTTTTAAGAGTGTGCTTGAGATGAGGACCTGGTATTGTAATCGTTCACCACCGATCGGAATGACTTCAGCAACACCTTTGATACTCTTCAATCGTGGCCGGATCACAAAATCGGCCAATGTGCGCAGATCTGCGGGGGACGTACTGTCTGCTGAAATGCCCACAAGCATGATTTGTCCCATCACCGAGGAGATAGGTCCCATGACAGGTGTTATTCCTTCCGGCAACAAAACTGTTTGGAGTTTTTCGCTGACCAATTGCCGTGCCCTGTATATTTCTGTACTCCAACCAAACTCAACAAATACCAATCCTAACCCAATCGAGCTTGACGACCGCACTACTTCAACACCCGGAGCACCATTAAGAGCCTGCTCCACGGGAAGT
>JBBREG010000079.1:0-13308 GCA_038203125.1 Chitinophagales bacterium | reverse complement strand
CGTAATTCGTCACTTGTTATTTGTCACTCGTCACTCGTAATTCGTCACTTATTATTTGTCACTCGTAATTCGTCACTTGTTATTTGTCACTCGTACTCCTAATTCGTCATTTATATTTGTCACTCGTAATTCGTCACTCGTTATTTGTCACTCGTAATTCGACACCCGTAATTCGTCACTTATTATTTGTCACTCGTAATTCGTCACTCGTAATTCGTCACTTGTTATTTGTCACTCGTCACTCGTAATTCGTCACTTATTATTTGTCACTCGTAATTCGTCACTTGTTATTTGTCACTCGTACTCCTAATTCGTCATTTATATTCGTCACTCGTAATTAGTCACTTATTATTTGTCACTCGTAATTCGTCACCCGTAATTCGTCACTTGTTATTTGTCACTCGTCACTCGTAATTCGTCACTCGTAATTTGTCATTTATATTCGTCACTCATTATTCGTCACTCGTCACTCGTAATTCGTCACTTTTTCTCTGCACCATGGTCAGTATCGTCGCAATCGCCACCGTCTCTCCAGTCTCATCATATACATCCACCAGAAACTTGACGATTCCTTTAGTCACTTCATCGGCTTCTCTAGGATCTACAGGTAATTTTTCTTTTACACTTAACCGAACTCCCAGCGTCATGCCAGCATACACAGGTTTTGTGAATCGACATTCTTCAAGGCCGTAGTTGAGAATGACAGGACCTTTGCCTGGATCCACAAATAACCCTGCAGCCATGGAAAGCACGAAATACCCATGAGCAACACGTTGTGTAAAGATGGTACCTTCTAATGAAGTGACATCTGTATGTGCATAAAAGTGATCCCAACTCACATTCGCAAAATTAACGATGTCAGTTTCTGTAACCGTGCGTTTGTGTGTGATTACTGTATCACCAATCTGCAGGTCTTCAAAATATTTTCTAAAAGGATGTAAACCTGGATCCTTATAATCCGATCCATACTGATAGACCGAAGTGATCTCGGTAAGTGTGGATGGCGACCCCTGCAAAGCACACCGCTGCAGATAATGCATCACACCGCGCATACCGCCCATTTCTTCACCACCACCTGCACGACCGGGACCTCCATGTGTCAACATAGCTAATGGCGAACCATGTCCGGTATTATCTTTTGCAGTATCCCGATTGAAGATGAGGATACGCCCATGATGTGACGCGGCACCCAACACAAATTCCCGCGCGATCTTGTTGTCATGCGTTGCAATCGAACATACCAATGAACCTTTACCCATTTTCGAAATCTCGATAGCCTCATCCAGATTGTTGTAAGGCATCAACGTTGATACAGGTCCGAAAGCCTCTATTTCATGCACAGCCGTTGAAGACAATGGATTTTCATTCACTAACAATATGGGAGAGAGGAATGCACCTTTGGTGGCGTCTGCTCCAACAAGTTCAACCTGGTGCATATTGCCATATGCAATGGTAGTCTCCTTCAATAATTTTTCAATCTGCCCCCGCACTTCATCCACCTGGGTTTTGCCTGCAAGTGCACCCATACGAACGCCTTCTATTTGCGGATCACCGATCACAGTTTGCGATAAAGCCTTACTGATAGCGATTTGTACATCTTCCAATAAATGCGCGGGGACTAATGCACGACGAATACCGGTACACCGTTGCCCACATTTTAAGGTCATCTCTTTGCGAACTTCTTTTACAAAAAGATCAAACTCTTCAGAGCCCGGTTTAGCATCCTCGCCGAGGACAGAACAATTCAGTGAATCCGCTTCCAGGTTAAAAGGAACTGCTTCGGATATAATTTTTGGATGTGCTTTTAATTGTTGGCCTGTAGATGCTGAACCTGTGAAAGTGACCACATCCTGAGATTGTACATGATCAAGTATTCCTTGTGCAGATCCAACAAGAAGTTGCACGGCGCCCTGTGGCAGAATACCTGATGCGATGATATCGCGAAACATTGCTTCCGTTACATAGGAAGTGATGGTCGCAGGTTTTACAAGTGCTGGTACACCGGCTAACAGATTAACCGCAATTTTTTCCAACATCCCCCATATCGGGAAATTGAATGCGTTGATATGGATCGCAATTCCCTGGCGCGGAACCATGATGTGGTGACCAATAAATTTCCCGGTTTTTGACAGCGGAACAGCTTCACCGTCTACAAAGAAAGGCTGATCCGGAAAGCGTCTGCGTAGACTGGCATTTGAAAATAAATTTCCAATACCACCTTCTATATCCACCCAGCTATCCGTTTTGGTTGCACCTGTTTGATAACTGATCGGATAATATTTGTCTTTGCGTTCGTGCAGATAAAGTGCCAATGCTTTCAGCATCCGGCCCCGCTCATGAAAGGTCATGCGTCGCAACGCAGGCCCACCTGTTTTTCGACCGTATTCTAATATCCTTTCAAAATCTAAGCCACCTGATCGCGAATAGGCTATCGGCTGGCCGTGAATGGCATGGAAAAGTTCGGTTTGTTTTCCTTCACCGGGATTCCATTGGCCGTGCACATAATTTTCAAGTAGTTGCATAGAAGTAGCTAAAGAGGTAGTGATATTATTTCTTCACCACAATTATTTTTTCAATACCTGATTCACCAGCATTCGTGATCCATTGCAGAAAATAAATGCCATGATTCAGGTGATGCTGAATACCAGCTTGTGCCTGTGTTTTTGAAAGATCAAACCTGTTCACTAACCTGCCTTGTGTATCATGTATGTTGATGCTAAGTTGATCACCATGGATAGTGTTATCAGGTTTCAGATATAATTGAGCGCCTGTCACTGGATTTGGATAGATCAGGAAATGGCCTGAGAGCTCGTATTCATCATCTACACCAGTGGTTCCTTCTGTTACTTTGAAATTATCAACATGTACTTTTAGATAATAATCACCGGAGCCTTCTGTTGTATCACTGGCCGAGAAAAATATTCTCACATCATTGCGTAAAGGAGAAAGGTTCAGGGCTTCACTAAATGTCATCCAGGTTCCAAAAGTGGAATCGTTTGTAAATTCTGCGAGCAACGTAGTGTCTTCACCAGAAATAATCCATGCGGTAAAACCGAGATATTGATTTGGTGGAAATTCACACAACCAATAATCAAATGAAATATGAGGAACCAACAATGTAGAAAGATCCATCGAAGGGGAAGTTAAATATGTAGTTCCACCACTCACTTCATCCGCTTGTGCATTTGGTGTGCTTCCAAGACCTGTCGAGTATACATTAGAGCCGATATCAAAAGGTGAGTCTGTGCCAGATCCACAAATCCAATTATTGAATAGCCGTTGCTGCCTTGGAATACCTCTTGCCCATTCTCCTTCGGTCACAAAACCGGAAACTGTCCAGCCAAGATCCAGATCAAAATCATCTTTGTAACCTCGCTCCAGTTGTAATACTACATTTTCTGTCTGTGTAAGATTAAGTGTAAACTCTGCTGTAAGCCCCCATATACCTGCCTGAACCTCGTATTCAGCCTGATAGATAGAGTTCATAGAGAAATCACCATTCGCATCCGTGATCGACTCGAATACACCATGATAACCAACTACTGAAACCTTAGCACCGGGTACCGGAATACCTAGCTCATCCACTACTTTGCCTGAATATTCATGTACGGGAAGCGGACTCAATTCAATAGTAGGTGTCAGGACTTCACCATTCACAAAAACACCCGGAATCATTTTTTCAGCATAACCTACTTTTTGGACACGAATATTAAATGTGCCTGGAACAGCTTTACCGGTTTTGAAAGTCCCATCAATTTTTGTGATTTGTGGAAGTACAATTTCATCGCTGAGTATAGATACAGTAGCACCTTGTAATGGCAATTTTGTAATTGAGTCGATGACACTTCCTTCCAGGAAAGCAGCCCGTACATAATTGGGCACAAACACAAAAAGTCCGCTTGTGCGATCGGAAGACAATATTTTACCGGATGGCAGAAATGGATAGGATCCCCATACACCTTCATATCCACCATGAGCACCCAACCATGAATCAAAGCTTCCTACTTCTACAAGGTTGTCCGGACGGGAACCATCCACGATTAAGGTTCCGTTGGAATAATATGCAACGATGATAAAGTCATTCCATACAAAGACATTGTGTGGAATTGACCCCAGGCCATCAGTAGCTGCTTGCCGAAAGCGATCTACTTCCACAATGTTTGCAGGATCCTGAATATCGTATGCTGCTACATAAGAATTTGACCGCTCATCTGTGGTGTATAAATATCGGCTGTCGTCAGAAAGCCATGCATTATGTGTGAATTCATTTGGTGTCTTTACTCGACCCAGCGTTACAACATTTTGCGGATCGCTAATATCATAGATGGACAAATCCCCCGCATATATTTCTGCGCTGTAAAGGATGCTGTCGCGTGCATATACATCGTGTGAATAAATCGCAGGGGCATAGCCCAGGAAAATAGGGTCTGTCGGATTTGTTTTTACATCCAGCATGACAACACCACCTGAGTTAAGATTGGTACCATTCAGGTACAGGATCCCGTTTTCATCCGTAAATACCGTGTGTGCTTTTTCAAACGGAGCTTTACCTGAAGTTGTCGGTAATGAGTCCGACCAGATATACGTTTCTACTGAGTCAGGCAGGTATTGCAGGTCAATAATCAGAAGACCTACTCTTGCTTCCGAACCGACATATGCATAATGTCCAAACGTATTGATGTCACGCCAGAGATTATTGACGCCCGGGACAAAAGCAACTTGTTTCACCGGATTGCTGTCCACATCTACTATGGAAACTCCATTCTCTAAACCAACAAGAGCATATTCACTCCCATCAGGTGCAACCCATCCCCACACATCATTGACGCCCACAGCATAATTCATGCTGTCCTGGAGAGTCATGTTGAGATTTGATTGGGAAAGAAGCGAAGAAGGGATAATGAAAGAAATGAAGAGAATAACACTATACGTCGTAAACACTTTCATGCGTCAGATTTTGGACTTTTGTTTAAAAGAGGCTCTAAATTAAGGATTTAGAACTTGTAAGATGACCGATTAACAGATCCTTATTGGTTTGACTTCCAGGGTTTGTAATCTGGCGGACTATTTTCCGGAATGGTATCAGTACGTGAGACACGCAACGGCATCACTGGGCGCAGGGATTCAAAGCACTGCGCTGGGAGCTTTTGATACAGGACAGTACCTTCTGTTTTCCATTGAATCATTTCATCTGTCACCTCTTTGACAATCTTTCCGGGGTTGCCAGCTACTACGCTTCGTGCGGGAATCTTCAGGCCTGATTTGATAAAGGTGAGGGCTCCTATAATACATTCATCACCGATTTCTACTTCATCCATGATCACCGCATTCATGCCCACCAGGCAATTTCTCCCTATGATCGCTCCGTGAATGACAGCCCCATGCCCTATGTGAGCACCTTCCTGCAGATACACTGTGATGCCTGGAAACATATGGATCGTACAGTTTTCCTGGACATTGCACCCATCTTCAATCACTATGCCACCCCAATCTCCGCGGATTGCGGCTCCGGGGCCGATATATACATTTTTCCCGATCCTGACATTTCCGGTCACGGCTGCCAATGGATGAATAAAAGATGATGGGTCAATGACGGGGGTGTAATTGTCGAAGGAGTAGATCATGGATTGGTACTGGATAATTATTATTTCAAAGGTAATCGACAGTCCCCAAAACACCCGGTCCTCTCTGGTGGCACTACTAATAGTGCCACTACTAGTAGTGCCACTAGGGTCTAACGCACTGATTGTCAGAGTCCACGGATAGTTATCCACATACATTTTTTGTTACGGTTTTCTAACCTAAAAACCTCCAGATTTTCATAAGAAGGAGAGTGGCTCTAAATCCCTCTCGTAAGCCTTAATTTGTTAATTTTACAAATTCATAAACAATTGAATTGGTGGCATCGATCCACAATATCAGCATCGAGGGCATCAATGGAAAGGAACTTAGGTTAGATCAATACCGGGGGAAAAAGCTCCTGATCGTAAATGTAGCTTCAGCGTGTGATTACACCCCACAATATGGACAGCTGGAAGAATTGTATAAGCAGTATGCAGATACACTCCAGATTATAGGTTGTCCCTGTAATGATTTTGACCAGCAGGAACCGGACAGTGAAGAGGAGATTATGTCTTTTTGCCAGACGATGTTCCAGGTAACATTTCCATTGAGTAAAAAAATAAATATTAGGTCAGCACCTGTGCATCCATTGTATAAATGGCTCACAACCAAAGACCAAAATGAGGTATCGGATAACGAGGTCGAATGGAATTTTCAAAAATATGCGATTAGCCCTGAAGGTGAATTGCAATTTGTCTTTTCTGCGGAAACCTCACCTCTCGATGATCGTATAATCCATTGGATCGAGTCCACCTGACAATCGTCAGGCATGAGACTATTAGACGATTTCGGACAGCCGTCAATCCGGCAGCAGTGGGATACCATCCTTCAGCAGGGTAAGCTACCCCATGCCATCTTATTGTATGGTGAGCCGGGCTCAGGTGTTCTGGCTGGCGCACTTTCTCTGGCCAATGATATTTTTTGTACTTCTCCGCAATCCGGTAAAGCATGCCGAAACTGTGCAGCTTGTCACAGAACGCAGAAGTGGATACACCCGGATCTTCATTTCCTACTTCCTCTCGCCGGCGCCAAGTCCCTGACCCGGGATTATCTCCAACCCTGGAAAGAAGCAATGACTGCTAACCCGTGGCTCAATGTCTTCCAATGGACACAATATTGTGAAGTGGAAGGGAAGCAGGTGGATATACATAAGGAGGACATCGAGAAAACTACTTCAGCATTAAGTTTCTCAGCTTTTGAGGGAGGCAGGAAAGTCCTCATCATCTGGATGGCGCAGTTTTTGACAAGGGAAGGCAACCGGCTGCTGAAGATGATCGAGGAACCCATAGACGATACCTACTTTATCCTGATCACCAACCAGCGTGAACAGATCCTGCCCACGATACGGTCACGGTGTATGCAGGTGTACTTTCCACCTGTCGATGAAAAGAAGATCGCAGCCCTGCTTCACGATCAATACGATATTGAACCTGCCACAGCACAACGCATCGCATTACAATCCGGCAATGATATGAATCATGCTCTTCTACTGGCGCAGAATTCAATGCTCAATTTCAAAGAAGAAATTACTTCATGGTTTCGCATGATGCTTGCGAAAAAAGGAAATGATCTTGCCGCCTGGTCCACCCGCATGGGAAGTCAGCCAAAAGAAGAGCAAAAACAATTTGCCCTTTTTGCCATGTCATCTGTGCGGGAAATTTTAAAAGAAAATAATCTTCAAACCCCATCTTCCAAAGACGGGAGGGAAATGATCCGCTATATGCACGAACATTTTCATCCTGAAGTATGGAATGACGTCATACAATTATTGCAATCCGCACATGAAAAAATCATGCGAAATGCAAATACCAAACTCCTGTGGCTGAGTATATCGATCCACATTAAAAACCAATTGGCGGTCTATCGCCTTCAACATATAAATAGTTAACACCATGGCTTGCGCTACATGTTCGACCGGCTCTCCCAATGGTTGTCAGAATTCTGGCAACTGTTCGACTGGAGGTTGCAATAAACTCAATACACACGACTGGCTTTCAGCATACGATTTTGAAGATCCCACCGGAACCGATATACTTGAATTAAGTTTTAAAAAAGGTGCCCGCAAGGAATTTTTTCGCAATCACGCAACACATCCCGTACAAACAAAAGATCTGGTCGTAGTGGATACTGGCACAGGATACGATGTTGGAGAAGTATCACTTTCGGGTGAACTGGTGAGATTGCAGATGAAGAAAAAGAAAGTAAAAGAGCAGACGATCACCTATCCTGTATTACGTATCGCTAACGAACGAGATATTGTCCGGTTGAATGAATATCGTGCACTTGAAAAAAATACAATGGTACGTGCCCGGGCGATTTCAAATACACTGGGTCTCGATATGAAAGTATGCGATGTGGAATATCGAGGTGATGGACGAAAAGCAACATTCTACTACACCGCTGAAGGCCGTGTTGACTTTCGGGAATTGGTGCGATTGTATGCTAAAGAATTCCAGGTAAAAATCGAAATGCGCCAGATTGGTGCCCGACAGGAATCTGCCCGTATTGGGGGTATAGGTTCCTGCGGAAGAGAATTGTGCTGCTCAACTTGGCTCACGGATTTTAAATCGGTGAATACACATGCAGCCCGGTATCAGAATCTCTCCATCAACCAGGCGAAGCTATCCGGCCAATGTGGTCGTCTGAAATGTTGCCTCAACTATGAGCTGGATACGTACATGGAAGCCATCGAAGAGTTTCCGCAGGATGTGGATTACCTGAAATATAGAGGTGGAAATGCATCCATGATCAAGATGGATATTTTCAAACGCCTTCTTTACTATTCAGTTGAAATCGAAAAAGGTAGAAATACCATCATGGCACTTTCGATTGAAAGGGTAAAATGGATTAAGGACCAAAATCAAAAAGGGCAATATCCAGAGACATTACAAGATCCTGCAGAACTCGCCGCCATCGAAGAGAAATTAGATTTCGCTGATGACAGTGGGGACATCGAGTTGCCCGATATCCGTAAGAAGAAAAGGAATAATAAAAACAAAAAACGTTCAGACGGAAATCAACCACCGCCCCAGGGACAACCACCGGCATCAAGAACACGCCATGATTTCAAACAAGGAGATCAGCCGACGCGTAAACCGAGACCTGATGGAGGTAATCGTCCGGAAGGAAAAGGTCCCCGTCCGGAAAGAAGGCCAAGACCCGAAGGAGATAATCGTCCGCAAGAGGATCGGGGTCCAAGACCAGAAAGAGGACCGAGACCAGAAAGAGGACCGAGACCTGAAGGTGACAGTCGACCACAACAACGAGGGCCCAGACCGGAAAGAGGACCAAGACCTGAAGGTGACAATCGTCCCCAACAACCCAGAGGTCCTCGTCCTGAAAGATCGCCGAGACCCGAAGGTGAAAACCGTCCTCCGGAAGCAAATCAAAACCGTGAAGATGGTGGACAACCCAACAGGCCGGAAGGACAGAACAGAAATAAAAACAGGAATAAAAACAGGAATCGCAATCGGGGTCCCAGACCAGATGGAGATCGTCCGGGTGGCGACAGACCAGGAGGCGATAAACCTGCACCTCCAACTAATCCAACAACATGAGTTACGACCTGATCATCATCGGTTCAGGGCCGGGTGGATATGTTGCAGCCATACGCGCAGCACAGCTCGGCATGAAAACAGCGATCATTGAAAAGTATCCTACCCTTGGAGGTACATGTCTCAATGTCGGATGTATTCCATCGAAAGCATTACTTGACTCGTCTGAGCATTACCATCAATTGATGCACAACTTTAAGGATCACGGGATCAGTGTCGAAAAAAGTACACTGGATCTGGCGCAGATGATCAAACGTAAAAATGATGTAGTCAGTCAGACATATGACGGTGTGAAGTTTTTAATGAAAAAAAATAAAATTGATGTTCACTACGGCCTGGGATCATTTGTCGATAGCACCCATGTGAAGGTTACACAGGAAGGACAACCTGAAAATATTATTGAAGGAAAAAACATCATCATTGCGACGGGGTCGAAACCTGTGACGCCTGCTTCGATGAACTATGATAAGAAGCGTGTTATCACGTCTACAGAAGCGCTTAATATTACTGAGTTGCCTAAACATATGGTCATCATTGGTGCCGGCGTGATCGGTCTTGAACTGGGTTCTGTATTTGCGAGGCTGGGCACCAAAGTGGACGTGGTGGAATACATGGATCGGATCCTGCCGGGCGTCGATACGGATTGTGCAAAGGAGTTGCAGCGATCTTTGAAAAAACTGGGTGTGACTTTTCATCTGAGTCATGAAGTGACTTCTGTTACGGGGAGTGAAACGAATGCAACTGTGAAGATGAAAGCACGGGAAGGTGCTGAAGAAAAACTGATTAAAACGGATTATTGCCTGATTGCGATCGGTCGTCGTCCCTATACAGAAGGTCTTGGTCTTGAGCATGCCGGTGTTACATTGGATGAAAAAGGAAAAGTGAATGTGAATGATCATTTGCAAACCAATATTCCTAATATCTATGCAATTGGGGATGTCATCAAAGGTGCCATGCTGGCACATAAAGCGGAAGATGAAGGTGTGTATGTGTGTGAATTGCTTGCGGGTCAAAAACCGCATATCGATTATAATCTTATTCCGGGTGTTGTCTATACCTGGCCGGAGATTGCATCTGTTGGTAAAACAGAAGAGACTCTGAAGGCTGAAGGTGTGGAATATAAAGTTGGTAAGTTTCCTTTGAAGGCTTTAGGACGCGCGCGAGCTAGTGGTGATACAGAAGGACTGGTCAAAGTCATTGCGCATAAAGACACAGATGAAGTCCTTGGTGTACACATCTTTAGTGCACGAGCTGCAGACATGATTATGGAAGCCGTGACCCTGATGGAATTCAGAGGTTCGGCAGAGGATATGGCCCGGATATCACATCCGCATCCGACCTTTACTGAGGCTGTGAGAGAAGCGGCTTTGGATGCGACAGAGAAAAGGGCTTTGCATATTTAGATTTGAATTGTTAAATGATGGTTACCTAATAAAGGTATCCCATGATGTAAGCCTTATGTTGTGTTAAAATCTTTATTTTAATTTGTATAACAGACTAAATTTTATAAATTGGGAAGGATATTATTTTTTAATCATTAATTTCTTTTTTTATGAAAACTTTGTTATTTGCATTTTTAATTGCAACAGGTTTTCTCACTCCCTTACTAGCTGTACAGATGAAGGTATTCTTCATGACACTGACGTTACTGTAATAAATGACAAGATTTCTACTCGGGGTAATGGCATTAACAGGCATTATTTCGATACAGGTGATCCGGATGGTGTTCCAGATATTGATTTCGGGTGCCAAGCACCACCTCAATCATGTTTTGATGATGTAGTTGTTACAGGTCAAAAACTTGATGTTGTCAATGATATTTTTAATAACATTGGTTCTTGGACAGACGGCCAATTGCAAAATTTTGTAGATACTAATAGTGATGATGTCGAGGATATCATTGGAGAAACAGAAACGTCTGGAATTATATCAGGAACATCATTCTTACTAATGAGTATGATCTTTTGCGCGGTCCATCTTGCAGTGTGGTAATTCCATACCAGCAAGAGCACAATTACCAACCATTAATGTCCGAACAATTAGTAAAAGCTTACCCAAGTCTGCTACAGAACGAACTTAATGTTGAATTAGAGATGAAACTGAACGCTTATAGTCAAATTTCCCTATTAGACATGTCGGGAAGAATGATTATGAGGTTATATTCTGCTGACTTAGAAATGGGTATGCATAAGTTAAACTTTCCCATACAGAATCTAGCCAATGGCAGTTATATTTTAAATTGCAAAATTGGTGGCATTAACCATAATTTCCCTATCTTAATATTAAATTAAATAATTGGATATGAAACAATCCATATTTTGGATTATAAGCCTCGTTTTTATTTGCCTTTTCACTGGCTGTGGACCAAATGAAGAAGAGTGTGTATGTATGGATTCCGAAGTCTGCATTAACAATGTATGTTATTTGGATGAATGGGTTCATGAACTAGGAGGCACTAGCTTTATCGCACGCAATTCGTACGTGGGAATCATTAACGGGAATCAATGTATTGATACTCTCATTTTTTACAACGATACCACTCGCGCAATTGACAATGAACGTTTTGGTTTGATTGTGGCTAGTCATCCAGGAATACAAAATGTACTGGGCTCTGAAATACCATTTGAGGTATCTGATAATGAATTTTATGCTTCTTCAGTAACAGCATTATGTTATTTGAATGGTGATTCCTGGTTTGCTAATCTACAGTTTAAAACCTATCCTGATAGTGTTTGGATGAAGCTTAGATTTTGGACTCTTGGCGCTGAACCAGGCGTTTTTATCGATAGTTCTATTGTGACTTTCTATAGGAAACCCTAGATTGATTTTAATCCGTAATAGTCACGCCAATCCCTAATGAAAAAGGAATGGCGTGGCTTTTTTTGTCCTAAAACTTACGTAAGCTTGATTTTGCTTAATTTGGTTGTGGAGATGTCTCAGCAACAAAGAATATCTTTCATTTGAATTTCTTAGTACATGACATAAATTAAAAACGCCATATATTGTGAGTTGTAAATCAAGCTTTTATGCTTAAATCTCACGTATATGGCGCCCGTAACACAAGATACCAAGTTCATTGACATTTTCCGCACTTTTTTTGAAGGCTTCAACCTTGGCCGGCTTAAGACCCTGGTAGAATTTGTACAGGCCATGAGTTCAGCCCGATCAGTTAATCTCGTGAAAGTAGCTGCTGCAATGAAGCGTGGTGTGCTACCTGATAGCGCGTATCGCCGGGTACAAAGATTCATTCATGATATCCGTTTAGATCCAAAGTTGTTAGCTCCGTTTTTGCTTCGATTAGTCGGCATTAAAGCTCCATATACACTGATCATGGATAGAACCAACTGGGAATTTGGCAAAGCCAAAATCAATTTTCTCATGTTGAGTGTATTGGGGAACGGATGGAGTATACCTGTCCTTTGGATACTCTTACCTAAGAAAGGCAACAGCAATGAAGAGGAGCGAATTGAATTAATGAACCGGTTTATGTCCATATTTGGGCAAGATGTGATTTACAATTTGCTCGCGGATCGCGAATTTATTGGAGACACCTGGATCAAGTATTTGATTGGCCTTACGATCCCGTTCGATATTAGGATCCGGGCCAACATGTTAGTCGAAAGCAAAGGCAAGTTGATACGTGTCAGTCGATTGTTCCGAAAGGCTCTATTGAATCAACCCATCACGATTCATCATCAGGTCATGATGGGAACCAATCTTGTCTACCTTCAGGGTCAATCGATCATCAACTCAAAAACGAATCGCAGAGAATGGTTGATCACATGCACGTATTGTCATCCCGGGATGAGTATAAAGCGATATGCTGATCGATGGTATATTGAAAATATGTTTAGAGATATGAAGTCAAATGGATTTCAATTGGAATGTACACACCTTACACGCCTTGAAAGATTGGATACGCTGATGAGTATCCTGGCAATCGCATACACCTGGATGATTCGGATAGGCATGTGGGTTAAAAAAGTAAGACCACGTATCTTTAAGAAAAAGAAACATGGACGACCGGCGAAGAGTATTTTCAGAGGAGGATTAGATGAGTTCATGCATTCTATACACAGCCTGAATTTCAGAATGATGCTGAAATGGATGAATTTTTTGTCATGTACTTAGA
>JBBREG010000078.1:0-13323 GCA_038203125.1 Chitinophagales bacterium | reverse complement strand
AATAGTTCTTAAGTAAGGTAAAGAAATACCTGGCTCCCAATTGCGATATTCTGGCTTACACGCTGATGCCCAATCATTTTCATTTCCTTATATCTGGCAATGAACGTTCGAATATTCCTTTTAAAAAAAGTAATCGCTTTGGTCATTCAGAACAAAAGAATAACTCACCTGTAAAATTGACTCTATTTTCCTGGGGCCTTCAACAACTCTTAAGTACATACTCCAGAGGAATCAATCAAAAGTTTCATCGAACCGGATCGTTGTTTCAGCAAAACACAAAGTCAAAAAGAACTTCTAGTGAATCCTTAAATGAAGATTATTCAGTATGGTGTTTTATTTATATCCACAACAATGCGAAATCAGCGGGTTTGGTTGCTGCTAGTGAGGATTATGAATTCACATCTTACAATGAATATCAAAATAGAAAGGAAGACTCAATCTGCAATATTGATCTCGCGATAAAATTATTGTCACTTGAGGAAAACGAGCTGATAAAAAGTAAAGTCACAGAAGTACCACCTGATGTATTAGTGAGGATTTTCAAATAACAATTCTGATTCAAAACTGCATTCAAAAAAGGATGTTAATAACCATCTGGGGCCATTGATAGTCAGCGCTTTAGGCTCTAGTGGCACTACTAGTAGTGCCACTATTAGTAGTGCCACTAGTATTGTAGTCGTTTTTTAGGTTTTTGCAAACAAACGTTTCCCCCCTTTTTCACGTTATTACCTTCTCTTTCTGACCTTACAATTTCAGCTTCTTGAGAAATATATTCCTCCTGCTTATCCTTCTCCCCCTTACCCTCACCACCTCCGCTCAACCCGAACTCTCTTCCTACGATGACTCCGTCAACCGCGACTACATCCGCTCCGTACGCCTCCACGTCACAGGCCTCCTCCTCTCCATGCCCGTTGCCTCCCTCGGCGCCCGCGAAGCTCTGACCCTCTCCTTCGACGAACTTGATGGCGCCGGCACCCGATACTACTACACCGTCATCCATTGCGACAGAACATGGAGACCCACAGAAGAAATATCACAATTCGATTACCTCGGGGGATATAAGGAAGGTGAGATCCGCGATTATGAAATATCATCCGGCACCTACCAGGATTATCTTCACTACAGCGTCAGCATACCAAATGATGAAGTAAAATGGTCCATCTCCGGTAACTACCTCCTAGTCGTATACGAAGAAGGCGCGGATACCGATCCCATTCTCACCCGTCGCTTTATGATCACAGATGAAAAAGTAGGCTATCGCACTTTTGTCGATCAACCCGCCATCGTATCCAAGCAAAGCACACATCAGGAAATCGAATTCACTATGAATATCGAAGGGCTACGTACACCCAATCCCAGAATGGAACTGTCCAGTTCGCTACTCCAAAACGGACGCTGGGACAATGCCATGCACAATCTTCAGCCACGTACGATTACAGGTACTGTCCTTGAGTATGATTTTCAGGATGGTCTTGTCTTTGAAGCCGGAAAAGAATTTCGCAACATGGATATCAGCAGCATGAAATTCAGATCCGAAAATGTGAAGGATATCTTGGAATACAAAGAAGGCTTTACTACAATCCTCTTTGAAGATGAAGCACGTGTGTACAAAAACTATATCTGGAACAGAGACCTCAACGGCATGTATGTGCCCTTCAACCGGGATTTTGATCATAAGGTCATTCCGCTCGACTCGCTTGAATCCACCATTAATCTTGCAAACCGGTATAATTACCGCGAACAAAACCGAAGCACGGAATACACCGAGGTTCAGCTGACCCTCAACATGTCACAATTCGATCGTGAGGTATATGTGGTGGGTGGCATGACAGACTGGAAATTTTTACCAGAATATCGAATGATCTTCGATGAACGACTTGGTGCCTATGTGGGCACATTCTATCTCAAGCAAGGGTATTATAACTACGGGTATGCCGTAGCGGATGCCAAAGGATTTCCGGATTTCGTAGTGCTCGAAGGAAGCTGGTATGCTACCGAAAACAATTATACCATCCTCACTTATTTCAGACCCCGGGGCGGACAGTATGACCAGCTGGTCGGAGTCCACACGTTTAATTCAAATAATTGATTCTTTCCTAGTCAGCCAACTTCCATTTGATCTTGCGTAAATTTGCAGGATCAAACAGGCAGCGCGGTTTAATCCGGTATTTAATCCTCTTGCTCGAAAAAACCACTTTTTATAGTCAAGTCCTGATTAATATCGCACTCCAAAACAAAAGAGCAGATGTCTAAATTGTCCCTATCTTTTTTGTGCCTGCTAGTATTGAGTGTAACCGCTTCTGCCCAGGAAACCTGGAGTCTCGAGCGTTGTATCCGGGAATCACTGGAAAACAGCCTTACCCTGCGACAGGTAAACCTTTTCAAAGATGGTTATGAAATCGACGGAAAAAGACTTCGGATGGAACGTCTTCCGAGTCTCAATGCAAGTTCCGATATAGGTGTGAGTTTCGGCCGTCGTGTCAATCCGGTGACCAATGATTTTGAAACAGAAAATTCATTTTACCAAAGTGTAGGTCTGAACTCAGGTATAGTTGTTTTTAATGGTTTTCGACTCAGAAATTCTATTCGCCAAAATGATCTGCTATTATCAGCGTCAACAGAAGATATCCGCCAGGCTGAAAATGATCTTGCGCTGAATGTTGCACTCGCCTATCTCAATGTATTATTCGCTTATGAAAATCTTGAAATTGCCCAGGCACGTGTCGGCCTAACACAAACACAAATCGATCATCTCGACAAACAAATTAAAGCGGGCAGCAAACCGGAAAATGACATGTTCGAATTGCTGGCACAGGTGGCGATTGACGAACAAAGCATCGTAACAGCGCAGAATAATATCGAGATCAATCTGCTGACACTTAAGCAACAGATGCTGATGGAACCTGATTATCCCCTCGTCATCGAACGTCCTGAAATTGACCTGACATCGCTTGAAGCTCTCGAAAATCAGAGCATGGAATCTGTGTATACAGCTTCACTTTCAACTCAACCACAAATAACAGCTTCTGAATTACGTCAGCAGGCCGAACAATATAATGTAGAAATTGCCAAAAGTGCTATGATACCTACACTTACAGTTGGTGGTAATATCGGTTCCAACTGGTCAGATCTTGCAAAGGATACAGAGGGTTTTGTTATTCAACGCATTCCTCAACCTGGTGTATTTATCGATGGTAGTCCTGCGGTCTTTGAAGTGGAAAGCCTGGTCCCAACCGGATTAACGGGCATTCCCTATATCACGCAGCTTGACAATAATATCGGGTATGGTGTAGGTGCTTCTGTATCCATTCCGATATTCAATAATTATAGTGGGCGTGCCGGTGTGGAACGTGCTAAGATCGGCGTGATCAATTCACAGATAGAAACTGATCTTGTCAAGCAAACATTAAAGACCAACGTTCAAAATGCAATAGCATCTGCAAGGGCTGCACGAAAAACACTGGATGCCACGGAAGCATCTGTTACTGCTGCGCGAATTGCTTTAAAAAATGCAGACCGGCTATCTGAACTGGGTTCCCTCAATAACTTTGAATACCTAAGCGCGCGTAGCCGTTTTGATACTGCGGAATTAAACCTGCTGATCGCGAAGTACGACTATATATTTAAAGTCAAAGTGATCGAATATTACCTGGGACGAGGTTTACGTCTGAATTAATTTAAAGAACCACATTCTCCCTTTCAAGACAAGACACACATACGATGACGACGAAGCCAAAAAAGAAATCAGGTAAATGGATTATTTGGGCACTGGGCATTTTACTGGTAATCCTGATCGCATTTGCAGCTATCAAAGCCCGCCAGAAACCTAAAGGGGAAGAGGTAGAAACTGAAAAAGTCACGCTGCGTGATATCCGTGAAATCGTATCAGCTTCCGGAAAAATTTTCCCCGAAAAAGAAGTCAAGATCAGCTCAGATGTATCAGGCGAAGTCGTAGAACTTTTTGTAGAAGAAGGTGATTCTGTCATCGCAGGTCAGATCCTCGCACGCATCGACCCTGAAGCGTATGCAAGTGCGGTGGAGAGTGCCTCCGCTGGTGTTAATGCATCGAGATCTGAATTAGCGCGATCCAGGTCAGGCATTGATAATGCTACTGCCCAAATCGAACAGACCCGTGCCCAGGTTGATAATGCTCGTCGCATCAATGACAGAAATAAAAAATTAAAGGTAGACGGTGTCATCTCTGCCCAGGACCTGGAAGCTTCTGAATCTACTCTTGCTCAATTGGAAGCGAATCTCAGATCTGCTGAAGCAAGCCACCGAGCTGCACAGCAAGGCGCTAAGTCCGCAGAATATAATGTGGCCAGCTCGCAAGCCAGCCTGAAAGAAATACGTACCAGCCTAAATCGCACAACGATCATATCGCCGACAGCGGGGATTGTAAGTAAACTCAATATAGAACAGGGTGAGCGAGTCGTTGGTACGATCCAGATGACCGGAACTGAAATGATGCGTATTGCCAATTTCAATAGTATGGAAGTCCAGGTAGAAGTCAGCGAAAATGATATCCTTCGGGTAAGTGTAGGTGATACTGCCGACATTGAAGTAGACGCATATCTCGATAAAAAATTCAAAGGTGTTGTAACTGAAATGGGAAGTTCAGCTGCAAACACGGGACTCCAGGAAGTTCAGCTTACGTCTGATCAGGTGACGAATTTTATTGTCAAAATCCGCATCCTGCCTGAATCCTATGCCGGGATGAATACCGCGATGCCATTCCGTCCCGGCATGTCTGCATCAGTAGATATCAACACGCATACGGAGCGAAATGTAAAATCAATACCGATCCAATCCGTCACTACACGTGAAGAAGATGGGAAAGAAATTGACAGATCTGATGATGCCAAATCTTCTACTGATGAGATAGAGGAAGTTGTATTTATCTACGAAGCAGATACAGCCAAAATGGTAACAGTCGAAACCGGCATCCAGGACAACGAATACATCCAGGTCGTCAGTGGCCTTGAGGCCGATCAGGAAGTGATCATCGGGCCGTATTCAGTGATCTCACGAAAACTGAAAAATGGATTGGCCCTGACGCGAAAAAATGAATCTGACGACAAAAACAAAAAACCCGAAAAAGAAGAAAAACCAAAGGATGATTTTTAACGTCTTCCGTATAAAGCCACCTTACCTTTTCTCTTAGTGACGGCATTGCTTTTGTAAAAAAAATCTACAGAGCGGATCACCCTGTCCCTGCCGGTCAGGTCCATAACGCGCGTTTCGCCACCTGCAGGAATAAAATCTCGTAATACCATCTCCTGCTTACCCCCGTTGGCAAAATGGACCACCACATGCTCAAACTGGACGCCTTCATTTTCAACCATCAGTTTAATGGCAGAAAAATCACCCTTCAGTCCGGTGACCAGGATCGCATCATGATCTGCATGACCATGCACCTTGGAAGAACCGAGATAACTCCATGGCTGGGCGGTCAGTGTGGATTGGAAAGTTGAAATCAGGAAAAATGAAATAATTGCGGAAAGAAATGCTTTTTTCATAACAGAGAATTTTATCAATAGACTCAGGAAAACATCCTGGGTTTAAAGCCCGTGGCAACTAAGATAAAAATCCTATGCAAAACATGTTAATCCTGACACAAAATGTCAATATGGCCAACGCATTACACTGCAAAATTAATCGGCAATGAAACTGTATATTTTATCGGAACCCCATTCCTGGTGGCGGATTTGTAGGGTGGAAGCTTTTGGATAACCCGCATGATTTCCTGTTCTATTTCAGTACTGATAGATGAAGGAACCCGTATATTTTTAATAGCGCCGTCTGCATCTACATCCCACTGCACAAAAGCCTTACCCTCAATGCCATTTTTGCGTGCCTCTGAAGGATAGCGCAATTCATTTGCCAATATGAGGTTCAGTGTATTCTCTGTGCAGGTATACAAATCAAAAAGTGGATTCGTCTCACAACTTTTGAGATAAGGTTCTGCAATTACAGGTTGTTTAAAAAGTTCGGCAATCAGGGTATCATTTCGGAATAGACCTTCATTAATCTTTTCTCCACTGATATCATAGAGGAAAAATTTTCCATGACGTTTGCCGTCGTGCCAGTTATAGACTGACTCCACCATTCCATTTGAATCTAGTTGCGTCCATAACCCTTCCTTACGTTGATTCTGATATTCACCGCTGGCAGATTTTCCTTTATAGGGCTCAGCTTCGAGCCAGAGGCCATGTTTACGGCCGAACTGATATGTGCCTTGCTCATGGATCGACCCATCATCCCAGTAACTCCTGTAGAACCCATGTAATAATGTGAGGGCAGGTGTACTGTACGCTTTCTCTTCGATGAGCGTCTTTTTATCAGGATGGAAGACCCGCACTTTATATCCTCCCTGGATCGTAGACACGATGTAGTTATATCCATATCGGATGGGTTTTTCACCTTCATCAAAAGTTGCCTCATACCTGGATCGATATTCTTTGTTATCTTCTGTATAATTCTTTTTATCCGCCAGGGATGCTTCTGTTGTCGTACATGACACGAGGCATTGTAAACCAAGAAGGATAAATAGGTATAGCTGCAAATGTGTGAATCTGCTCAATGAATGGATGGGCTGCATAAGGCTGAATTAAAGTGGAAAAAGATAATCATTACGGTATCTCTAACACCTGAGGACCTAACCTGTTTAGAAAAAGAAATACGGAAACGGTAACAGGCTTATTTACCGGACGTGGCGAGGCATACGGGTTGTGACTGATTAGTAACAGGATCAATACTGGTGATCTGAAATGCCGAGTATTGATGTACGGGATCCATTGTATATAAGCTGTCAAAGCGTAATGGAGCTATTAATTCACCAATCATCTGATCCTCTGTATTGGGCTTATGTGCCCAGACCTGGTATTTCTGTCCTGCTGGCAATTCAGGCAGATCAATCACCCTCAGCTTGGTCTTTCCGGTATATACAGACCTGAAGACCATTACCTCTGCATTCGGTGACTTACCACATCCTTTCATCAGGATACGCCGCGTACCAAGGGCGTGAAGAAAATCTTTATCTTCTGAAGCCACCTTTGTATAGCTTGCCAGTTGACTGACCTTGGCTTTTTCCTGCGCAAGTTTTTCAGACTGAATAGAGTAATCATGGACCAGGGAAATATGCTCACGGCAAAGGACACCAAAGCCAATCGAGAAAAATGAAATAATGATGCCAGACCATAACAAAACCCGCCGTTTGCTTAGAAAAGAACTACGTAAAGCTGGCTGCGTAAGTTTTCGGTTAAAGGAACTGCAAACCTTGTTACGGGCAATATTGATCATCTCCTGCACTTCAGGATAGAGTAAGGCAAGACGTTCCACTTCTTCACTCTCCTGATCGGAAGTAAGTCCCAAAACGTACTGGTCTATATACCCTCTTTCAATAATTTCCTTCTTCGTCACTCTTATTGCTGTTGCTACTTGGAATATAAATGTGTAAACCCTTTAATTGTTCAAAAATCAGGCCATCTCCATCCAATTCAATACGTTAAAGCCTTTTATTAGCGGGCAAGACAGCAGTTTTCGACCGCAAAGCCACCCCCAACAAACGGTTGTGCATTTAGTTGCATGAAAATAATAACACCAATGAGAAAAGTTGGAATTCTGTAAGACTTTAACTAACTGCTGTCACACAAGCCTGGCCTTACACATCAAATTCAATGGTATCACCTGCCATCAGGTAACCATCATTTTTACGACCTGAGGTACCTTTCTTTGAAGTGCCTTTCTTTGAAGATTTGGCGGGAACCTGAGGAGTTTTCTTCATCGCAGCAGGTTTTATTGGTGGTGGAGAAGCAGGTTTATTGGTTTTGGACGACCCAAAAAGTTCTGCCTGCACACCGGGAGTGGCCGGAATTGGACTTCCTTCCTCACCATCTTCCGGATCATCTGCAGATTCAATGGGTTTCACAGGTTCCTGAATGCTAATGAGTTTTTTATCCACCAGCTTATTGCCCAGTGCCTTCCATCCTTTTACTTCGATGAATTCCGTGGGTTGGAGATCTTCCGTCACTTTCTGACGGTTGCTCATATACCCGATAGAAACGATTGGGTCTTCTTCTGTAGACACCCAATACAGTTTGGACTCTTTATGTTCTGTAATAAAACGGAACCGTTGACCGGAAGATGTGGTCTCAATTAAAAACCGCTTTACCATCGTCCACTGTTTTTCACCTTCAAAATAAACAGCAGATACTGCTGCCTTAGGTTTAAACTTACCGGCCAACAATAAATCCTTCACATCAATTTTTCCGGAAGGATCAAAATCAATGATCTCATAGGATCCTTCACCGTAGATGGTCAATAGCTGATCGCCCGTATCGAATGAGCCCATGAATTTACCACGTTCATCTTTATTGATCCGGCCACTGGCGTCATCATACCAGTATTTCTGCGCGCCAAGAGTACTCTTACCTACTTCGACCTGGGCAATCTTCCGGACAGGATATCGTGTGACGATATTACCACCGGCATTGCGACCTTTGATGGCCATCTCTTCAAAATAAAAATCAAATACTTTATTTCTTGCACTGGATCCCGGTGTCAGTTGTATTTCAACTCGTTCGGATTCTCCATTCGGATGTATGGAGAAGTAGAATACTTTTGAATCCTTACCACCTTTCGTAAGATCATATTCCTTGTCACGAGTGATGGAGGTGACATTAAACCGTTTTGCATATGACTTACCCGAAGCTCCATCGACATAGATCAGGTGATAAGTCGTACGTTCATCACCACGTTTCCACACATCCACATGGATAATGTTTTTACCCATGAAGACTTTTTCTGCAATCCGGCTCACCACAAATTTGCCATCTTTCCGGAATGCGATGATGTCATCGATCTCACTGCAATCGCTGACAAATTCTTCTTTCTTCAATCCCCATCCAATGAATCCTTCTTTACGGTCCACATATAGCTTCGCATTGTTGGCAATCACTTTGGTTGCCTGGATCGTATCAAACGTGGTGATCTCTGTGCGGCGTTCGTGCCCCTTGCCATATTTATCCAGCAACCGCTGGAAGTGGTGAATGGTATATTCTGTAAGATGCGCCAGATCATGCCGGACCTGTTTCAATTCAGTTTCGATCGCAATAATCAACTCATCTGCCTGGAAGGAATTGTATTTTGAAATACGCTTGATTCGGATCTCTGTTAGGCGCTGGATGTCTTCATCCGTGATCTCCCGGTGCAGGAGAAGTCGCTTTTCACCTTTGATTTTCGTGGAGGGCGTAGCAATATATTTGGCTAATCCTTTCGCGATCACACTCATCACTTTCTCCCAGGTCTCTGCTTCTTCAATATCCCGGTAGATTCGTTTTTCAATAAATATTTTCTCCAGGCTGCCGAAATGCCATTTTTCCAAAAGCTCATGAAGGCGAATCTCCAGCTCCTGTCTCAATAAATCCTGTGTATGGAATGTACTTTCGCGAAGTATGTCTTCCACTGCCATGAACACCGGCTTGTTATCCCGGATCACACAACAATTGGGTGAAATGGAGACTTCACACGATGTAAAAGCATACAATGCATCAATAGTCTGATCGGGAGAAACACCCGGTTGCAATTCAATGACAATCTCCACGAATGCTGCCGTGTTGTCATTGAGCTTTTTAATCTTGATCTGACCTTTCTCACTTGCTTTCACAATTGATTCCATCAATGCCAGAGTCGTGACACCGTATGGAATTTCGCGGATCACCAGGGTGCTTTTATCAAGCTTTTCAATACGGACACGTACCCGGACTCTTCCACCCCGTAATCCACTTTGATAGTCACTCACATCAATTAAACCGCCGGTCTGAAAATCAGGAAAGAGTTTGAATTTTTTTCCTTCCAAAACTTTGATAGAGGCTTGTATAAGCTCGATAAAATTGTGTGGAAGTAATTTAGTGGCAAGACCTACCGCGATGCCATCAACACCTTGTGCGAGGACCAACGGAAATTTGACAGGTAATGTAATGGGTTCATTCCGACGGCCATCATACGATACCTGCCAGGGTGTCGTCTGCGGGTTGATGGCCACATCGATGGCAAACTTTGTGAGGCGTGCTTCGATATAACGTGGAGCTGCCGCATTATCCCCGGTCCTTACATCACCCCAGTTACCTTGTGTGTCAATCAGAAGCTCCTTCTGACCCAGGTTGACAAGGGCATCACCGATCGCAGCATCACCATGGGGATGGAATTGCATCGTAAACCCGATGATATTGGCCACTTTATGAAACCGTCCATCATTGAGTTCCCACATGCTGTGGAGGAGGCGTCTTTGTACAGGTTTCAGTCCATCTTTGATATCGGGCACTGCTCTTTCAAGGATGACATAGGATGCATAGTCGAGAAAATAATTCTGGTACATCCCGCCGAGATACACAACTCCCTGATGCTCTGATGAAGAATGCGGTTGTTGGGGAGGTAATTTCTTCTTGGCCATAGGCAAAGATAGTCAGAGCGTGAGAACCGTGAGAGCGTGAGAAGCGTGAGAACCGTGAGAGCGTGAGGAGCGTGAGGAGCGTGAGGAGCGTGAGAGCCGTGAGAACCGTGAGAACCGTGAGAACCGTGAGGAGCGTGAGAGTGAGCCCCTGGTTGTTGAGCTATAGTAAAAGGATGAGAGCAGGTAGTCGAAGCACGACGCCTCTAGCACATCCTTGTGCAGGTTAGGGTCCGGGTATACATCAATGATAGCGTGTGCGATCATGTGTTTCGATCTGCAAATAAATCACTGCAAGCCGAAAGCTGCTACCCGCAAGCTTTTACCCGTTCTCGATCTTGGTTTTCAATGCCTTCAGGGATTGGAGATCCTTGCTCTCTTCGTCTTTGTATTTACGAATGGCTTCATCCAGGATATTGATTGCTTCCTGTTTGGCGCCTGACTTGTGCATCAATTGCGCGTAGGTCGTAACGTATTTTGGGTCATCCGCTTTAGCTGCTTTTTCTGCCAGATTCAAAGCAAGTATCTGGCAGGGTTTGCTGTCAGCAGCATATTTGTTGAGATCCAGTGCCATTTGATGTAGACCGTCAGGATCATTTTTGACAAACTTTTTGACATGCGTGTTCACCAGTTCATCAATACGGCTCATGTCATGTATCGCGAGGGCATATTGTAATTCACTTTTTGATTTGAAAAATTCTGCCTCGGATGGAATATGTCTTTTCATAGCTGCAGCGGCCAGTACAATTAATTCCGGTGATTCGAATTCAATTGCGCGTTTGGCAGTATTGGTGCTGGCCTGACGTACTTTATCCAGGAACATTTGTTCCGAGGTGATCTTAATGATATCTGATTTGTATTTCTCAAGGACATCAAAACACTGGCAGTCGATCTGGGAGGCGCCTTCCAGGATAAACCGAAGGTTTTCTTCAGTGGTCAGGTCTGTCTGTGATGCGATGTAATCATTGGCAATTTTGGTGGAGGGTTTTCCGGCTTTATTCAGGGCGGCTACATAGTCGTAGACCAATTTGTAACTGCGATCTCCGCTGAGATATGCTTTTTCGAATTTTTTACTCTTATCGTATTTGCCCGTGATCGATTGACCCAGAATTAGAAAATCGGCAGCATTTTTGGCCCCGACTGTTTTCTGAACGATCTCCTGCTCGGCATCAATGAAAAACAAAGTCGGATACGCGTTGACCGGATATTTTTTCCGGAATTCAAGACCCATTTCTTTTTCCATGTCAATTTTCATATTGATGAAATTGGCATTGAAATATTCGCCGACCTCGGGTGCTGTGAAGGTATTAGCTGCCATGTTTTTGCAGGGTCCGCACCAGGTAGTAAAGGCATCGACAAAGATGATCTTGTCCTCTTGTTTGGCTTTGAGGATGGCATCTTCCCAGCTACCGTGAAAAAATTCAATACCCTGAGCGGATATCGTGGTGAGGGCGAGAATGGTAAAAAGAAAGGCAACGCTAAAATGTCTCATGGATCAGAATATGAAAGGATAAAATTAGGGAAAAACCCGTGGGATGGTGGTGTCCGTGCGTTAAAGGCATCATAATACTACCAATGACTCAGGGTCAGGTTCCATCTTCCTTTCAAAATCTCAGTTTCGATGAGATACTTCAGCGTTGCCTTTGCAACAAATTCAGCTTATAAGCTGATGGTTACCTTCTGCGTGCAGCTTTTTTAGCTCCCCCTTTTCTGGCTGTTGTCTTGCGTGGTGCTGCTTTTCTTGCTGCTGTACGGGGTGCTGCTTTTCTTGCAGTTTTCTTAGCTGCCTTACGAGGTGCTGCTTTTTTGGTTGCTCTTTTTGGAGCCGCTTTTTTAGCTGCTCTCTTTGGAGCCGCTTTCTTAGCAGCTTTTCTTGGAGCTGCTTTTTTAGCTGCTCTCTTTGGAGTTGCTTTTTTAGCTGCTCTCTTTGGAGCTGCTTTTTTAGCTGCTCTCTTTGGAGCTGCTTTCTTAGCCGCTTTTCTTGGAGCTGCTTTTTTAGCTGCTCTCTTTGGAGCTGCTTTTTTAGCTGCTTTACGTGGTGCTGCTTTTCTTGCAGTTTTCTTAGCTGCTTTTTTAGCTGCTTTCTTGGCTGCTTTTTTAGGAGCTGCTTTTTTAGCTGCTTTCTTGGCTGCTTTCTTAGCTGCTTTTTTAGGAGCCGCCTTTTTAGCAGCTTTTTTAGCTGACTTCTTAGCAGCTTTTTTTGCTGCTTTTTTAGGTGCTGCTTTCCTGGCTGCTTTCCTGCCACCAGACTTGCGGGTTGATGTAGAAGCAGAAGCAGATCCATTTTCTGATGGATTCTCTGGTGCATCATCACCTGCTTCACGAGCTTCGCTGAGACCGATTGCAATCGCCTGATCGCGATCCATCACCTCGTCACCTGATGAAGATTCAAGCGATCCCTGCTTATACTCTTGCATTACATCGCCCATTTTGTCCTGAGCTTTTTTTGACTTTGCCATGATACGTTTTTGATTATAGTGTTAGAAAATAATTCGTGTTGTTATAACGAAACTAATCTTAATCTGGTAATAGTATGGCATCTTTTTTTATCACGATAAAAAACACAGTGCATCACGATGTATCATGATGCACGATCAATTGTATTCATGGTTCTGATCACGATGATTTCTCTTTCATATCCTGCTGTTTTCTCAGGATCGCCATCGCAAAATTGAGTCGTCCATAATCCAGGCTGTCACCTACCTGTTCTTTGATCTTTCCATTCTGTGTGCTGTATCCACTGGCCCTCCATGCTTGTTGTGCCAGCACGAGATCTCCTGAGTGCAGAAATTGTTCCAAATCGATCGCTTCTCCTTTCTCATGCATTTTCGCGAGGTGAGATGAGATCGTGGATACACTCATACTGCGCTGCA
>JBBREG010000077.1:0-13407 GCA_038203125.1 Chitinophagales bacterium | reverse complement strand
TCCTGCACCGAATTAAGGTCAGCGGATAGTATATCCAACTGATCATTCAGACTGGAGTACTGATATTTCATCAGATCGAGCTCGCGCATGAGGCCAAGCTCCTTTTGACTGGGGAAATATGTGTTGTGCAGAAAGAAAAATACCGCCGATGTCATCACTGTAGCACAGAGATAACCGAATAAAGTCAACAATCTGAATTTCCCCGGGGTCTTGTACTCCTCAAATGAGAGTATTGATTCGTTATATACGTACTTCTTGCCAGCCATGAATAATGCTATTTGACTATTTTTGACGGCGCTAAAAGGAGCGCACATCTGTAACGATATGGATGGGATTGCTGGCGAAGGTAAATACTGAGTATGTGTTTACATAATATTTAACCATTTATTATATATGATTTCTTGCTACAATATATATTCAGCATCAGTCCAATGCATATATAATAAATTATCTTAATATATATATTAATCAACATAAATACGTTATGACTCGAACTGCGAAAGAAATCCGGCAGATATTCCTAAATTTTTTCCAAGAAAAGGGTCATACAATTACGATGTCGGCACCCATGGTCAACAAGGATGACCCGACTCTGATGTTTACAAACGCAGGAATGAACCCTTTCAAGGATTTCTTCCTCGGCCATCGCCCGCCGTCCCACAAGAGGATAGCGGATACCCAAAAATGTCTGAGAGTCAGCGGTAAGCATAATGACCTGGAAGAAGTGGGCCGTGACGGCTATCACCACACCATGTTTGAAATGCTTGGCAATTGGTCTTTTGGTGATTACTTCAAGCCCGAAGCCATCGCATGGGCATGGGAACTCCTTACAGAGCGGTTACACCTGCCCCAAGAGAGAATTTATGTGAGTGTTTTTGGAGGCGACCACGTGGATAACTTACCCGAAGACCTGGAAGCAAGAGAAATCTGGAAGAAGTGGATTGATGAAGACCGTATCCTGCCCTTCAGCAAAAAGGATAATTTTTGGGAAATGGGGGACACAGGTCCGTGTGGTCCCTGTTCCGAGATCCATGTTGACCTCCGTACAGAAGAAGAGATTGCGTTGGTTCCGGGCAGGGATCTTGTCAATGTCGGTCATCCGAGTGTCATTGAAATCTGGAACCTTGTATTTATCCAGTACAACCGGAAAGCAGATGGATCGCTTGAATCCTTGCCATCGAAGCATATTGACACGGGGATGGGATTCGAAAGACTTGTGCGCGTCATTCAAAATAAAACTTCGAATTACGATACGGACATCTTTGCTCCTCTTATTTATTTTATGGAGCAGGCCACCGGGATCGCATACCGAAATGACTACTCTGGTCAGATCATGTCTGACATCGCCATGCGTGTGATCGCTGACCATGTTCGAGCTGTTAGTTTTGGAATCGCGGATGGTGAGTTGCCTTCCAATACCGGAGCCGGATATGTATTGAGAAGAATCCTGCGCAGGGCAGTCCGTTATTATTATACTTTCCTCAACACGAAGGAACCTTTAATGTACAGGCTCGTCCCCTTGCTGGTTGATTTTTTCGAAGACACATTCCCGGGCTTTCGGGAACAGCAGGATTTTATCACACGCGTCATCGAGCAGGAAGAAATTTCATTTTTACGAACCCTTGAAGGTGGCATAAAACGATTTGACTCATTACATGTGACCAATGAAAAAGTTTCTGGTAACGATGCTTTTGAATTGTATGATACGTATGGATTTCCTGCTGATCTTACGAGGTTAATGGCGGAAGAGCGTGGCTGGATTGTTGATGAAAAGGGTTTTGATGCTGCCTTGCAGGCGCAGAAGAAAAGATCCCGATCCGATGCTGCGCGATCCACAGGAGACTGGATCGAAGTTGCACCTTCTGCATCCACGCCTGCTTTTGCAGGATATGATCAGGATGTCATCCCGGATGCAAAATTGCTGAAGTACAGAAGTGTCGAAGATCAGAATGGTGCTCACTTTCAGGTCGTACTTGACAAAACCACATTTTATCCGGAAGGTGGCGGCCAGGTTGGTGACACAGGAAAACTTTCGTTCGGAAATGAGACAATCGAAGTGCTCGATATGATCAAAGAAAATGAATTGCCCATTCATATCACCAAACGTCTTCCTTCGCAACAGAATGCATCTGTCTCAACGCAGATCAATGCAGGCAGAAGAAGGTTGATTGAAAACAACCATACAGCTACACATTTATTGCATGCAGCCTTGCGTGAAGTTCTGGGAGATCATGTTCAGCAGCGGGGCTCGTTAGTGACTGATACCTATTTGCGTTTTGACTTTTCTCATTTTTCAAAAGTCACTTCAGAAGAGCTATTAAAAGTAGAATCGATCGTCAACCAGAAGATCAGGAATAATATTTCCAGAAAAGAAGATCGCAACATCCCCATAAAGGATGCTGAGAAAGCAGGCGCCAGGATGCTATTCGGAGAAAAATATGGCGACAAAGTGCGCATGATCACATTTGATCCCACATTTTCTATTGAGTTATGCGGAGGTTGTCATGTGCAGACAACATCCAGTATCGGCATATTTAAAATCACCAGCGAATCTGCTGTTGCTGCGGGAGTGCGTCGTATTGAAGCAATCACCGCCGGAACCGCTGAAAATTTTATCAATGAACAACTTCATCTGCTGACACAACTCAAACAGGAATTAAAAAATCCAACTGATCCGATGAAAGCAATTAAAGATCTGCATGCCGAAGTTAAAGAACTGCGTAATCAGGTTGAAGAAATTGAAAATGCAAAAGCCTCTGATCTTAAATCACTACTGTTGAAAAATGTGGAAGTGATCAACGGTATAAAGTTTATTGGTTCTCTCGTAGACATTGGAGATCAGAAATTATTGAAAACACTCATCTTCCAGGCAGCACATGAATTGGGTAGTGAAACATTTCTTGTATTAGGGTCCAAATCTGATGATAAAGCTCAATTGATGGTCCTTATCAGTGATGATCTTGTTCAGTCTAAAAAACTACATGCAGGTAATATCATACGTGAACTGGCGAGATCCATCAACGGTGGTGGCGGAGGACAACCTTTTTTCGCGTCCGCAGGCGGATCCAAACCCGAAGGGCTGCAGGACGCAATTGACCAGGCTAAAAAGATCCTTTCTAACTGATGGGATCAGATAAATCACAGGTTCGTATTGGCGTCATAGGTGCCGGTCATCTCGGTCGGTTCCATATTGAATGTATCCAGCGAATAGAAGGATTTTCACTGACTGGATTTCATGATGTGGATCCGCAACGTGCTGATGAGATTGCTTCAAAATATCAGGTCACGCCATACAAGACACCTGAATTATTATTTGAAGAAGTAGATGCCGTATGTATCGTCACCCCGACTATCACCCATTATGATCTTGCCATCAAATCTTTGGAAGCAGGTCTTCATCTTTTTATTGAAAAACCATTAACGAATGATCCTGCTACTAGCTATAAACTGACTGAGCTCCTCCGGGAAAAAAATCTTGTGGGCAGGGTAGGCCATGTAGAAAGATATAATCCTGCCTTCCGTGCAGCGCAAAGATTAGGAATTGATAAACCTGTGTTTGTAGAAGCGCATCGTCTTGCTCCGTTTAATGTTCGTGGCATGGATGTGCCCGTGGTTATGGATCTTATGATACATGATATCGATGTCATACTCTCTATCATTGATTCTGAAGTGGAGCACATTGAAGCAAATGGAGTAGGCGTGGCTGGCAGGTCTGCTGATATCTGTAATGCCCGCATCACCTTTAAAAATAAGGCCGTTGTAAATCTGACGGCAAGTCGGATCAGCCTTAAGCAGATGCGGAAACTGAGGTTATTCCAGCGTGACCAATACATGTCGATTGATTTTCTAAATCAGGAAGTACAGATCGTTAAGCTTCTGCATGAGGAACCACAGGACCAACTGTCCATGAAACTGGATCTTCCGGAAGGAGCGAGATGGATAGCAGCAGAGGCTCCGGAGATTGAAAAAGGAAATGCCATCGAAGAAGAACTAAAAGAATTTTTCCTGGCCATACAGGGGCAATCCACCAGCGGAGTGTCTTTTGAGGATGGAGCTAAAGCTGTGGATATCGCACATAAAATTATGGAACAAATTATGGCATATGAGATTTGACAAAAACGTTTTCATTTATATAGCTGTCCTTCTTGTTTTTCAAGGGATCACCGGTTGTGACATCATTAATCCGGAGGAACCCATTCCTGCCCAGGTTCATATTGGGGAAGCTACGCTCCTCGTCCAGCCCGGACAAGGTTCAGCCCGGCATAAGATCACTGAGGTCTGGGTGACAGCAGAGACATCATTTCTTGGTGCTTTTGGAACACCCACCACAATACCGTTTATTACTGATGCTCCTGCCACCCATTTTACAATTAGTGCAGGCATCCGGAATAATGGGATCCTGGATGATGCCATCATCTATCCGATGTATACACCTCTGGAGTTTGAATTGCCTACTATACCCGGGAGTGAATCCACGATAACGCCGACATTCAGTTATAAGCCGGAAGTAGTATTTAGTCTTATATCAGATTTTGAGCTTAGTAATGATTTTATTGATGATCGGGACACATTTCCTGCTACTAAAATGGAGCGAACCTCGGTTCAACCATTTGAAGGGGAATATTCAGGTGAAATCGTACTGACTGCGATGAATAATCTGATTGAAGTTTCCCACGCGCTCACGTTGATTGACCTTCCAACCAATCCAAACAATAGTAAAAAAACCTACCTGGAATTTCAATACCGGGCAGATATGGAATTCAGTATCGGCCTCCTGGGTATTCCGTTGACCGGTGCTGAATACGCTGAATTTTTCTATATCGTCAAGCGAAGTGATGAATGGAATATGATTTATTTAGACCTTACATCCTTGCTGGAGGCCTCGGGCTTTACGGCATACAAGATATTATTCAGATCTTTTTATCCCCCCGAAGCCACGGCACCAGAACTAAAAATCCAGTTGGACAACATCAAAGTAGTCCATCTCTAAGCGGATGAAGAGACAGCGGCGATTTCATATGTTCCTTTACGCATGTGCGGATCTGGCATCTGCGATGGTCGCCTGGGCGTTGTTCTATCTATACCGTGCGAAAGCTGAAGGGAAATCATTTGATCATGGGGTCATTGACGATCACAATTTCTGGTATGGCCTCGTTATAATTCCATTGGCGTGGATTATTTTTTACTGGATCTTTGACCGCTATCAGGATATCTACAGGTTGTCTCGCCTGACAACATTAATCCGTACTTTTTTTCTTTCGTTGGCCGGGGTTACGATCATCTTTTTCACCCTGTTGCTGGATGATACCGTGGATGAGGTCTCAGGTTATTTTCAATCTTTCATTCGATTATTCCTGCTTCACTTTAGTATTACTGCCCTGGTACGCATGATCATCCTGACGATGGCCAGCAGGCGATTGAAAGCAGGACGGATTACATACTCTACCATTATCATCGGCGGAAATCAAAAGGCGTATGACCTCTATGAAGATATCAGGACTCGTAAAAAAAGCCTGGGTAACCGGTTGATTGGATTTATTGAAAGTGAAAAAAATGGTCCGCAGGCATTGACTGGTTTCCTTCCCAATTTGGGAACGCTGGATCAATTGCCAGCATTGATCGCTCAGTATGAAGTGGAAGAAGCATTGATTGCCATTGAAACTTCTGAGCATAATAAACTGAAAGGTATCCTGGATGTCCTTTTTGATTTTAATGAAGAGGTCCTTGTCAAGATTATTCCGGACATGTACGATATCCTATTGGGGTCTGTTAAGATGAATTATCTGTATGGTGCAGTGTTGATTGAGATTCGACAGGGGCTGATGCTTAATTGGGAAAAACTTGTGAAACGATTGCTGGATATTATTGTCTGTACGCTCGGCCTGGTGATCCTGCTTCCTGTGTTTGTTTATATCGCGATTCGTGTCATGATGTCTTCCCGTGGTCCGGTGTTTTATTCACAGGAGCGGGTTGGGCTCAACGGCAAACCCTTTAATATCATTAAGTTCCGATCTATGTATGTGAATGCGGAAGGCGATACACCCCAGCTTTCATTTGATGGAGATGACCGGTGTACACCATGGGGTGGCGTCATGCGAAAATGGCGTCTCGATGAACTACCACAATTGTGGAATGTACTCATTGGAGAAATGTCACTTGTCGGACCTCGTCCGGAGCGCAGATACTTTATTGATAAAATTATGGAACAGGCACCTCATTATAAACATCTGTTGAAGGTGCGACCAGGCATTACATCCTGGGGCCAGGTTAAATATGGATATGCGAGTAACATTGAACAAATGTTGCAACGACTCAAATTTGACATCCTGTACATTGAGAATATGTCCCTGACGCTGGATTTTAAGATCCTCTTTTATACGATCCTGATTGTCCTGCAGGGAAAAGGAAAATGAGGGTGCGCCACTGCAACACCCTCTGTATGAGATAAGACTTGATCCGGATTAGAGGACTGTCGGATTAGATCCGTTTACGTCTTGGTTTGTCATCAAAATCATCGTCATAGCGACGTTTTGGACGGTCGTCATTGAAGCGATTTCCGGAAGAGCGTCGGTCATCACCGCCTCCTCCTCCACCGCCACCCCAGCGATCATTGCTGCGGGGAGCGCTAGGGCGTCGATCGCCACCACCACCACCTCCGCCACCAAATGGTGGTCTGCCACCAGGTCTTGGTGCGCCACCACGATCATTTCCTTTTGGAGCCGGATCTGATTCTTTTACAAGAACCTCTTTTCCATCCATTTCGACTCCATTCAGATTTTCTATGGCAGCTCTGGCGCCTTCTTCAGAAGACATATCCACGAATCCGTAGCATTTTGACATGCCTGTATCGCGATCCATAATCACCTTAGCATCCAGAACATTGCCATAGGCTTCAAACATTGCTTTGAGACGTTCAGAAGTGACGTTCTGGGGCAGTTTAGCGACAAAAAGTTTCATTTATAAAAAAAGTTAATGTTTAATTGTTATTGAAGAACGAACAGCAAATCAGATTATAAGCATTGGCTAAGAACAATTGTCGCTGAACGAAGAGCCTCCATCATGATTCCAAAGGTAATGGAATTCTGATTATGTCAAACAAATGTTATGTGTAAGATTCGTCAGTTTTCACGAATTCCCGTAGCTGTTATTCTTCATTTTTTTCGACCAGTATTCTGGTCAGATCATTCAGTTGTCGCACCTTGTCCTGAAAATTTCCTTTCATACGATTTGGGATCACCTGCATGTTCTCCAGCAAAACATCAATCTGGTCTGGCAAAGTTTCATTTAACACTTCCCTGATTCTTTTGGCAATCGTCGGTGATTTCCCATTCGTGGAGATTCCGATTTTCAGATTGCCTTTCGAAACGATAGCACCGAGATAAAAATCACAGAGATCAGGTGTGTCGGCTACGTTAACCAGCTTTCCTTTTTTTCTGGCTTCCTGATATATGTGTTTGCTGGATGCCTTGTCATTGATTGCTATGATAACGATATCTGTATGGTCAAGGTCCTCTGTTGAATATGGTCTTTCGTGCAGCATCACATGTTGACTTGCAACAGCCAGTTCGGTGACGGCCGTACTTATTTTAGTAGCTACTAAAGATATATGGGTGGCGGGTGAATTTTGTAGCACTGCATTTAGCTTTTCATATCCCACATTTCCGCCTCCTACTATTAATAGTCGTAAGTGTTCCAATTTTAAAAACACCGGGAAAAGGTGATTGATATCTTTTATCATAACTTTTTACTGGTACGTATGTTACGTGGAAAATTTACAATTCAAATTCATGGATCCACTGTCTCGCGTGGCGGGATGCGTATGATATGATGATATCAGCTCCACTTCGGGACAATGCAGCCCAGGTCTCAAGATGAGCCGCCTCTCGGTTTAGCAGATTTTGTACAGCCATGATTTCAATAGCTGCGTATTCTCCGCTGACATGATATGCCGCGATGGGCTTAAGCGTTTGTTGTTTCAGCTTTGCGATGATATCCGTGTAAAGACCTGCTGGTTTTACCATGAGGATATCCGCACCTTCACATTCATCCCGTAACGCGCAAGCAAGCGCATCGTTTGGGTGGAAGGGAGAAACCTGGTATGACTTTCTATTTTGTAGAACGGGCGTGTTGGGAGCGGAGTGACATGCATCACGGAAAGGACCATACCATTGCGAACTGAACTTGGCCGAATAACTCATGATACTTACCTGATCGTGTTGGAATGCATCCAACTGAGTTCGGATCGCTCCGATCCTTCCATCCATCATGTCACTGGGAGCAATACATTCTGCCCCGGCATTCGCCAGCAGTGTCGCGTATCTTGCCAGTACTTCAACGGATTGACTATTCAATACTGCGGTTTGAACTTCATTTAAAATCCCACAATGGCCATGTGTGGTGTAACTGCATAGACAGATGTCTGCTGCTAACCAGATATCATCCTGAAACTCGTCTTTGATCTTTCGGACTATGCTTTCAGCAAAAGTGAAGTCAAAATCCTTTTCTTTTTTTATGGCCGGTATCGGAAAGAGTAAGAATTTAGAGATGCCATTGGTAAGATCGTTTTCTATTCTTCTAAGAATGGCGTTTTCATTATCGACGTGTACACCTGGTAATCCGTGCACCTCCCTCGAAGTATGAAGATGTTCCTCTCCGAATAACGGCTGGATGAAACTCTTGTGTGTCAGATGCACTCCGGAAGTCAGCTCCCGAATATGGGTATCCGTTCTCAGACGACGCTGAGTGGCCGGGTAGAATATCTTCTCCATTGTTCGAATGATTTGATCGAAGGAAATGTAATTGGATTGATGCCGTGCTGTTTTAGCAACGTAGCGGTTTCACCAGAAGGAGCAAGATGAAGTACTGTATCCGAAAGCACATGCCTGTAATGCAGGTATAGATGTATGCTGGTCCAGAAAATTATTTCTGCCTTTGCTATCGTTTCTTCAAGTATTGGATTTTCTTTTTTCGTAATACTGTAGGTAAAGGTTGCTTTCCAGCCCTTGCCAAGCCAATGAGATGCCCCGTCCTTATGTGTGATGATATGAATATCCTCAGGACAAATATTGATCATAGGTTGTGTAATGATATCCTTTAGTGATTCGAGGCCCAGTCCATCGGTGCTTCCTTCCACCCAGATACCACGTTTCGCTAATTCAATCCAGGTACGTGTGCCGGAAGTCCACACGCGTTTTGTTCGCACCAGGTCAATTACTTCGTCCTGTTGAACTGCTTTATGAGTTGATATAAAAACAACTGGCTCAGGAATTTTCAAAATAGGCTTCAGGTACGAATAGGTAAATAAGCTGCCCAGATAATCTGACGTGCTTACGATTTTCCGTTCAGCTACATCTATTTCAGGGAGGCCTGACCACTTACTAAATGTATTTCCCATGGCATCTTTTCCTGCGGCATATACTATTTTTTTGCCCTGAGTTGTAGAAATGGTTGTAACGCCAAATTGCTGAAAACTTCCTGTTCCGTATTTTAATGCTTCGTGTTTTTCTATGGTTACTTCGTGATGTAATTCTTTATTGTTTATTTTCCTGAGCAATGCTACCATCGCCGGATTGCCCGGATGTGCTTCAACTACAATCGCCCCCTGGCAAGGTGCGGGTGTACATTCAATTAACGGTAGGATCATAATTCGTTTATCCGTCAGCAAATATCTTATATACGTGCCTGCCTCACTGCGGAGTAACCGATTTAGACCTGCTGTTGCCAGAAT
The DNA here is from genome assembly GCA_038203125.1 of Chitinophagales bacterium. Lineage (GTDB taxonomy): Bacteria > Bacteroidota > Bacteroidia > Chitinophagales > Saprospiraceae > Opimibacter. Next base: position 3,680 of record JBBREG010000077.1, on the reverse strand, counting down.
GGTTCCATCATATTGGCCATGATGTAATTGCTCGAGGCGGCTTTCTACATTGCCTCGTATGGATTGCGTTCCGATACGGATAGATTCGGAAAGTTGAGGCAATGCTTGCCGCAGGAAGGTGGTAGCCATGCTTTCTCTTCGGGGTGAGCAGGTGCCTATGATCAGCGGCTTGCCGGATTTTATTTTCAATAGAATATTTGGATTAAATATGGCGACATCCCGTGGGTCATCACGATCCACAATAGCGAATGCATCGTGACTGAAATAGTGTTGAGCGCTCATGTCTTTCAATGAGTGAACTGCTATGTCAGCTTCGCCCTGATATAAGGCATCGAAGATCTCTTCGGTAAAAAAATCCGTACCATCCAGAGATGTCAATGGGACACACGATTCACGATCACCCCGGCTCGTTCGTCCAATGACTTCCACGCTGATCCCGGGAAGAGCAGCTTCTATTTTTTTTCTTACCATCTCAGCCTGCAATAAGCTGAGCATGCTGCTGCGGCAGATAATTCTTACGGGTTTCATAGAAAACGGTTTTTAAACTATTCACCAGGTGATGTACATGGTCATGTGTGTGTCGTGCAGTCAGGATGATCCTCAAACATTCTTCGCCAACCGGGACTGTAGGGTAATTGACAGGCTGAACATATACTCCATATTTTTCTAAAAGTAGGTTGGCCACTTTTCTGCATTTCTTTGCATCACCAATAATCAATGGTGTGATGTGCGATGGATTAAGGCAGTACGTGATCTGAGCTTCATCCAATTGGTATCTCAAATACCGAACGAGATTAAAGACCTGGTCTGAATGTGACCTATTGTTTTGGATGATATCGATATTCATTTTGACAGCAGCACAGACGAAGGGTGGGAGGGAGGTTGTAAAAATAAACCCACTACCATAAGACCTGATAAAATCCACGATTTGGGCAGAGGCTGCAATATATCCTCCAATGACGCCTATGGATTTGGCAAACGTTCCATTAATGATGTCAGATTCCTCCTGCAAACCTTCCTGTTCAAGAATTCCGGCGCCAGTAGTACCATATAATCCGATAGCATGCACTTCATCGATGTAGGTGAGAGCATTATATTTTTTAGCAAGGCGGAGCATTTCTGACACAGGTGCAAGACTACCATTCATGCTATAGACTGATTCAAAAACAATCAGTTTCGGTGTATCGACTGGTATGGACGTAAGAATGGCATTCAGGTGATTAACATCATTGTGCCGGAAAATGAATTTTTTATTTCCGGCTGACCGCATGCCTTCAATTAGTGAAGCATGATTACGTTCATCTGATATAAATACCAGGTCCGGGATGTGTCGACCAATTGTCTGCAGTGTCGTTAGATTTGCGAGATAGGCACTTCCAAAAATGAGGGCTGCCTCCTTATTATGCCATTTGCGTAATGTATCCTCAAGTGCCAGGTGATGATTGGTTGTACCTGAAATATTTCGTGTACCACCACTTCCCAAACCACTTTCTACAATAGTTGAGGTAATAGTTGAGAAAACTTCCGCATTGACACTCATGCCTAAATAGTCATTGCTGCAGAAATTTAGGGCCTGACGTTTGACCCCATCCTTTTCGAAAGTGAATTCAGGAAAATTTCGGGCATTCTTATGAATATTGAGGAAATACCGGTAATTGCCATTTTCGTGCAACTCGTCAATTTTCCCGGTAAATATGTCTGAATATGATTTCATGATGTTTTAATTTTTAGAAATCCATTTTCGATATGAAAAATCGCCGAACGTTTCATTGCCATTTTTCTCTATTTTATATACGGAGAAGAGTTCGTCCAACGTGTCCAGGATTTGGGACTCATCCAGGCTTTCTTTAAATTTTGTATTGAGTCTTTCACCTAACCTGTCACCACCGATGTGGAGATTATACCTTCCATAGGCAGTGCCCACAAAACCGATTTCTGCTGCATACGGTCTTGCGCATCCATTCGGACACCCTGTCATACGTACAGAAATCTCTTCCTCTTCCAGGTTGTATTTAATTAGCAGAGGTTCCATTTTTGTAATCAGGGAAGGGAGATACCGCTGTGCTTCAGCCAATGCTAATGGACAAGTATTAAAAGCAACGCATGCCATTGCATTTTTTCGCACCGCACCAGCTTCATCAGTATGTTGGGTTAGCAGATATTGATGTAATAAGCTGTCTATTGTCTCTTTATCTGCCGCATCAATATCACTAAGTATTACATTTTGATTGCCGGTAAATCTGAAATTTACGCTATTGGTTTTCGCGATTTCATAGAGTCCTGATTTTAATTTTATGTTCTCATCATCGAATATTCTTCCGTTTTCCACGAAGAGGGTATAATGCCACTTGCCATCCGGACTTTGTTGCCATCCATAAAAATCCTTCCTTTCCGTAAATTCGAATGACCTCACTTCATCAAGAGGGAAGCCGCATCGATTTTCTAATTCTTGTTTAAAAACATCTACACCCATCCGATCCAGCGTATATTTTAATCTTGCCAGTTTTCTATCACTTCGGTCACCATAATCCCGTTGGATGGTAATGATTTCATATACCGCTTTCAAAATCTTTTCTTCGGTGTCCAAAAATCCGATCAGCGTGCCAAGTCTCGGATACGTCTGTTCATTTCCATGAGTTGTCCCCAATCCGCCACCGACAGCAATATTGAATCCCCTGAATTTATTGTTTTCGACAACAGCGATTAAGCCAATATCATTGGTGAAGACATCTACATCATTGTTGGGAGGAATGGCAATCGCAATTTTAAATTTCCTCGGGAGATACCGGTCCTGATATAAAGGATCATCTTCATTCCTGTCTATTAATTGCTCTTCATCTAGCCATATCTCATAATATGCCCGTGTCTTTGGCAGGGCCAGCAAGCTTATTTTTTCAGCATAGCTAAATATCTCTTCGTGTGCAGGAGACTGATTTGGATGCGCGCTGCATATGACATTCCGATTGACATCACCGCAGGCGGCAATAGAATCTAATCCCAGTAAATCAAAAGCTTTCAATGTAGGCTTCAGGTTTGATTTAAGAATGCCATGAAGCTGGATGGTCTGACGGGTAGTGATCTTAATGGTGCCCGTGGAATGTTGACCCGCGATATGATGCAATGCCTGCCATTGTTCGGATGTCATAAGTCCACCCGGCAGTCTCAGTCGAACCATGTATGAGTACAACCATTCTAATTTTTTGGAAGTACGTTCTTCTCTGCGATCGCGATCATCCTGCTGGTACATGCCATGCAGTTTGATCAATGACTGATCATCTTCTCTCAGAGCGCCGGTGATTTCATCCTGCAGACTTTCATTTAGGGTGCCACGGAGACCATTGCTTTCAGTTTTGATGCGTTCGACAGGAGATAATTTTTGTGGTTTTGTCATGATGTAAGCTGAATTTTAATACACGTCTTTAACATATCTGTTTTCATTCTCCAGTTGAATGAGGAAGTTTTTGGATCCTTCCGTAGTAAGATTTCCATGGTCTTCGAATACTTTCAATAGCGCATTTTCAATATCGATGCTATTGGGGTCTCTGGTACCACACACATAGAGGGATGCGCCACGGGTAATCCATTCAAATAATTCCTCTCCTTGCTCGAGAATTCGATGCTGTACATATTTTTTCTCCTGTTGATCGCGTGAGAATGCCAGGCTGAGTTTGGAAAGGGCT
>JBBREG010000076.1:0-13411 GCA_038203125.1 Chitinophagales bacterium | reverse complement strand
TTAGTTTGAGTTAAGGGTGCAGTGGCCTTGGCTTCTTGTATTTCTCTGAGACCGTGCAATTCGCAAGCTGCAAGCTGCTAGCTGCAAGCTCCCATGCTCTCCCGCAGCATTTCTAAAAGAAATGGCGGGATCTCCGCTGTGCTCCGACCTGCAACTCCCTGCCCCCGCTCCCTACTGCCATTTTCATTACATTTGCAGACATAACACGTGTTTTTACCTAATCCAGGCTCCGTTGTCTTCCCCGGCGCATACGACCTGACCTTACATTCTTTCTTATGAGTACGTTTCAAGACATGGGCCTGAAAAAGGAAATCCTGGAGGCCATTGCTGGCATGGGATTCGAAACACCCACCTCTATTCAGGCCAAGGCCATACCTATCATTCTCGAATCGGATAAAGACATCATTGGCCGCGCGCAGACGGGAACAGGCAAAACCGGCGCATTTGGTCTCCCCATCCTGAATAAGATCAATCCCAAATCGGATCATATTCAGGCATTAATCCTCTGCCCCACAAGAGAGCTATGTATTCAGATTACCAACGAAATGCAAAACTTTGCGCAGAACATGCATTCTATTAAGGTGGTACCTGTATACGGTGGGGCATCCATGGATACACAACTTTATGGGCTTAAGCAAAAACCACAGATCATCGTAGGTACTCCCGGTCGTACACTCGACCTGGTCAACCGAAAAAAACTAAAACTCGACGCACTGCAATGGCTTGTACTGGATGAAGCCGATGAAATGCTTTCGATGGGTTTTAAGGATGATATGGATGCCATCATGGCTACGATTGCACCAGAAAAGCAAACACTGCTTTTTTCTGCCACACTTCCTGCGGAGATCATGCGCATCGTCAGGACGTACATGAAAGATCCCATCGAGATTGCAGCGGAAAAAACACAAACCGGCGCGGACAATGTCACACACCATTATTATGAAGTGCAGGCACGCGATCGGTATGTAGCACTGAAACGTGTGATCGATATGCAACCGGATATTTATGCCATCGTATTCTGCCGCACACGTGCTGAAACGAAGGAGATTGCTGACAAACTTTCTTCAGAAGGATATAATTCAGATGCATTGCACGGCGATCTGAGCCAGGCGCAACGGGAGTATACGCTTGGAAGATTTCGAAATAAAACATTACAATTATTGATCGCGACGGATGTTGCGGCGCGGGGGCTTGATGTCACCGACCTTACCCACGTGATCAACTACAATCTTCCCGATGATCCCGATGTATACATCCACCGAAGTGGACGTACGGGTCGTGCGCATCGCAAAGGGATTTCTGTTACGATCATTCATTCGAGAGAGAATAACCGCATCCGTGATATCGAACGTCGTGTTGGAAAACCGTTTGAACGTAAAAAGGTACCGACCGGTAAAGAAATTTGCGAACGTCAATTATTTCACCTCGTAGAAAAAGTAGAAAATGTTGAGGTCGAAGAAAATCAGATTGCGGAGTTTTTACCTGTCATTTTTAATAAGCTCGCATGGCTCGACCGTGAAGAACTGATCAAACGTTTTGTTTCTGTAGAATTCAACCGATTTCTGGCATATTATAAAAACGCAACGGATATCAATGTTGACCACAGCTCGAAGAGCAAAAGTGCCAGCAGGGATGAACGGCCCAGGGACAGGGACAGAGATAGTCGTGGCAGAGAAGATCGTGGACGTGAAGGACGCGGCCGGGATGATCGTAGCCGGGATGATCGTCCCAGAAGCGAACGCAGCCGTGATGATAAGCCGCGCAGCGAACGCAGCCGTGATGACCGCCCCAGAGAGGATCGTAAAAAACCGGAGTTTGAATCACGCGACAGAAAACGAGATGATCGCAAACCCGAATTTGAAAAAAAGGATTTTAAAAAACGCCGTGATGATACTGGTGCTCCCGAACCGGCCAGAAGAGGTGAAGACCGACCCAAAGTAAAATTTGCACCAATGGTCCTCAATGTGGGTTCGTCCAATAATTTTAATCCTAAAGCATTACTTTCTCTGATTAATCAATACATGCCTGACCAGGAAGCGCAGATCGGTAAGATCGATGTACAGTTTACCCACACACTTTTTGATGTAGACGAAGCATACCAGGATCAGGTAATGAATGCATTTAAAAAAGCAAAATTTAAAGGCAACAACCTGGTCGTCGATTCAGTGAGGAAGAAAAAGAAGTAACAATTTCAGCCAGTGTAAGCATGGTGAATAATTGATCTGAATCAGCTGTGTTTCGTTTTTAGACCTGTACATGCTGTAAAGCGGGCATAGTGCAGTTTACTTTATTCCAGGCTGAGTTGATTCGTTACTTTTCATGTTCAATTTATCTGAATGTTGTCAATGCGAATTCTCATTGGTTCTTGTCTTTGGATCATTTCATTTTCGATCCACGCCCAACCTGTTTCTCTGCCGGCATTGATCCGGGTTCCCTACGTTAGTCACGTTGATCAGAAGGAACATGATTTTTATCTCTACCTGCCGTATGGATTTCATTCATCAAGTCCGGAGCGTAAGTGGCCGGTAATGTTATTTCTTCATGGTAATGGCGAACGAGGAGATGGGAAGCAGGATTTGGATTGGGTATTGAAAGAAGGACCGCTCTATGAAGCCTGGATCCAGAAACGAGATTTGCCTTTTATCATTATTTCTCCTCAATTACCGATGATGGGGATGGATACTGTGCATGATTATATAAAACTAAGGGACAAATTCATCCTTTCAAAAAGATTAGAAGCCGGTGTGCCTCCGCGTCCGCAGGATTTTGAAGTCCCTATAAGAATGAGTGGAGAAGCTCCGGTCGAGAGCGTTCGTGAAAATGAATTTCCGCTGGGATGGGAAGTGATGGAGCAAGATCTGATCGGGATGATCGAACTAATCCTGAAATCCTTTCAGGGGGATGCATCAAAATTGTATCTCACGGGCCTCAGTTATGGCGGGCATGGTACGTGGTATATGGCAAGCAAACATCCTGAGTTGTGGGCTGCCATTACTCCAATTGTTGCATTTGCCAACCCAGAGCTTATGAATTCAATTGCGGCACACAAGATCCCGGTGTGGGCATTTGCAGGAGGGCGGGATGAAAGTAAACCGGTGAAATATTTTTATCCTGCATTAAACCGGCTGGAGGAATTAGGGCATAGAGATGTACGATTTACCATAGAAGCCGATATGGGACATGATATGTGGCGAAGAGTGTATGCTGGTGAGGATTTGTATGCCTGGTTGCTGTCACACCAAAAGAAATAATATTTATTTTAAAAAAGCCATATGGATTTGGCATCAAACACCACAATTTCAGCGGTGGCGTATCAATTGGATATTGTCAATATCCTGATACCGAATGGGCATGGCACTACTAATCAATTTATCAAAGTGATCGTATCCGGTTTTTTTTCTAATTTCCTTCTTTGTGTACGCCAATAGATAAACAGATACATATGAAACGATTCACTTTTACGCTGATCTCCTTCGTCATTTTTACGGTTCATCTCACCGCTCAGACGAATACGTATTTCACAAACCCTATTATCTACAATGTCCTCAAAGGCGATTATAATCCGGCTGCTTATGCAGCAACAATTGTGATCAATGATCCCTTTGTCATCAGCCAGGGCCTGATCGATCAGCTCAGCACGGATTCTATGAAGTCGACCCTGCTTGAGTTGCGGAAATTTCACAACCGAAATACAGCTTCCGACACGCTGGCAGCAGATCGGGGAATGGGTGCAGCACGCACATGGGTGCTGAATAAATTCAATCAATATGATACACAATATGAAGACCGCTTAGTCACCGGCTACCTCCAATTTGACCAGGATGTATGTGGGATGATGCGCCATAAAAATGTGGTCGCGGTATTGCCAGGTACCGATACCAAAGATCCTTCTTCCATCATCATCGAAGCACATCTGGACAGCCGTTGTGCGGACAACTGTGATATCAATTGTCTCGCTGAAGGAATGGAGGATAATGGCAGTGGTGTCGCCCTTGTGCTCGAGCTGGCACGCATCATGAGCCAGTATACCTTTGATCATACCATTGTCTTTATGACAGTTACGGGTGAAGAACAAGGCCTGGCGGGTTCGAATGCATTTGCAGTTTATGCAGAAGCGGAGGGCATCGCAATCAAAGCCGTTTTGAATAATGATATTGTAGGAGGTATTATTTGTGGGGAAACATCTTCTGCTCCATCCTGTCCCGGGCTTAATCATATAGATAGTACCCAGGTCCGCTTATTTTCTTTTGGGGGTTTCAATTCACCGCATAAAGCGTTGAACCGATTTATCAAGCTGGAATATCATGAAATGATCAGTCCGTATGTACCAGTACCGATGCTGATCTCCATCATGACAGCAGAAGATCGCATCGGAAGGGGCAGTGATCATATCCCGTTTCGCGAAAATGGATATACAGCGATACGATTTACATCTGCCAATGAACATGGTAATGCAGATGTAAGCGATCCGGAATATCACGATCGGCAACACACATCAGGTGATATCCTGGGTATTGACACGGATGGTGATAGTGAAATCGATAGCTTTTTTGTAAACTTCAACTACCTCGCACGTAATGCCACGATCAACGGCAATGCTGCAGCGATGGCTGCACTTGGGCCCGAGTCTCCTGAAATAGTAAGCGTAGCACAGGATGGTGATTATCTGTACGTCGAGCTTGCAGACTCACTTAACTATAATCAGTACGTGATAGGGTTGCGAGTCAATGCACATGATTTTGATACTCTGTATTATCTGAATGAGATGAAAGCCGGGGCATTCCTGCTGCCCTCGCGTGAAGTGAATATTTTTATTTCTGCAGCTTCTATTGACAGCAATGGTGTGGAAAGTTTATTTTCGGATGAAAGCCTGGTGCGACTTACAGGGGTGCATGATGAGAGTGCGGATCAGAAAGGAATAGAATTATTTCAAAACAAACCCAATCCGTTTGATGAATCTACCATGATCAGTTTTATGGTACCTGATCCTGCGCGTATTAAAGGTGCGCGCATCGTTATATCTGATCTCAATGGAAGGAAGGTGAAAGAAATGGCAGTCGTAGTGCATGAAGGCATGAATGAAGTGATCTTCCATCATGGATACAATATGACGGGGACGTATTTGTATTCTTTATTTGTCAACGAGGTGTTGATTGGCACGAGGAAGATGGTGTTTGCAAATTGAGGGTTGGTGCTTAACGCAGATGGTTGCAGGGATATTTAAAAAGGAATTTTCACAGATTTTATTTTCCAATCCAAATACTTCTGCGGTCGTTGCGTGGAGTCGAAACGTCCTTTTCTTGCTCCCTAAAAATACATCATTAGCAATGCCACAAAAATAGCCACATTGATAACGAAGCCATACTTGAGGACCTGGTATGCATAGACCAGAAGATTATATTTGCGTTTGAGGATCAGGCCCTGGTTGTGAAGATCAATCGTCATGTGTTCGTACATTTCATGGTCGTTGGCAAGTAAGTTTTTCATTTGCTCCAGGTACTCTTTCTGGGAGTATTGTGAGATCACTCCAAAAAAAAGTAAAATTGATTTTTGATTTGGATCTTTTGTATCGACTGTCATCAGCAGTTTGGGTCGTGCAGCCTGGATGGCAAAAATCAGGGAGGTTAGACAGGCAAGTACAATGCCTATGACTGGAACAAAAAGCATCATATTTATTTCAGTAATCTTTCCGGAGACAGCACCATACCCCATGATTGCAATGATACCGGAGATGATCATGGTGCTCAGGGATATGATCATATTGGCTTTATAGTCTGCAATCTGAATCAACTTGCTCTGGTGTTGATAGCTGACTCTGAAGAGCGTTTCTTTTCCGCGTTCTGCGCCTTTTGATTTCTGTTCTGGCTGATTCATGACGATAAAACTACAACAAGAATTAATCTTTAATTACTTTACGCACGTTTAATTTTGAAGGCCTATGGCTCACCACGACACTGTCAACTGGAAAAGCATCCTTTCGCCCACATCGATGGCGCAAATGATCCTTGGCGTTATCTGCGCGGTCATTGCCCTGAAGGGATTTATGGTGCCCAATCATTTTATTGATGGAGGGATCACAGGGATTTCAATTCTGCTTTCCAAAACATTCCATGTAGATATTAGTATCCTGCTGGTCGTTCTCAATCTTCCTTTTATCTACATCGGTTATAAACGGATTGGGAAGACCTTTGCCATACAGACAACCATTTGTATCGTGTTACTGATCATTGGCATGAATACGTTGGAGATCCCGAAGATCACCAGTGATAAAATACTCATTGCATTATTTGGAGGCTTCTTTATCGGGTCTGCAATTGGCCTGGTGATCCGGGCAGGGGGTGTGATGGACGGCATGGAAGTGATAGCGCATTATACCAATAAGAAGGCCGGTTGGTCAACCGGCGAAATCTTTATGCTGATCAATACGATCGTCATCCTGGGTGCCGTTTTTCAATTTGGTGTGGAAGCAGGGATGTATTCAATTCTTACGTATTTCACGGCGATGCGCATATCTGACTATGTAGTGGATGGTTTTGAAGAGTATACTGCACTGACCGTGATCTCGGTCAGGCATGAAGCGATCAAATCGATTGTTGTCAATGATTTTAATAAAGCCATTTCCGTTTTTAAAGGAGAGCGGGGATATCTGCCGGGAAGTTTTGATGTACATCATAATTGTGATATTGTCATGACGATTGTCACCCGCCTGGAGATCCATCGCATAAAGACGGCGATCCTCGAAGAAGATCCAAATGCCTTTGTCTATGTCTCCACCATCAAGGAGGTGAAAGGAGGCGTCATCAAACAAAAGATAAATCACTAGGACATGGATCTTTTTGAGTCCATTCATCAGCATGTGTATGAGCTGATGAAAACACAACTACCTTCTTTTCTTCAGTACCATTCCATAAACCATACAACGTATGTATTGGAGAAAGCGCAACTGATTGCCGTCCGGGAAAAAGTTAGCCATCATGATATGTTACTTATAAAGTTAGGTGCATTGTTTCATGACACAGGATTTACGAGGCATTACAAAAATCATGAAGAGGCAGGCTGCGAGATCGCAGTGGAAATACTTAAGCAATTTCATTTTGATACTGGTGACACATTCCAGATTTGTGACATGATCATGGCCACCAAAATTCCCCAGGCACCCGCCACACTTAATGCCCGGATCGTGTGTGATGCAGATCTTGAATACCTGGGGACAGATTTATTCACACCCACCAGCAACTCCCTCTTCCATGAACTGCAATACATCAACCCGGAACTCGGTATTAAAGAATTTAACCGCATACAGGTCGCATTCATCAGTAATCATTCATACCATACGCACTTTTGTAAGATGAACCGTGAGGAGAAGAAGTGGCAAAATCTGAAGGAATTAATGCAGCAGATGTGAAATCGTGAGGTGTGAATCATGAGGGTGAGTGAGGCAGCTTGCACTAAAGGGAGTCGAAATGGGAGCTGGGAGCAAGCAGTTAAAACCCGGGAATACTCACCCGACTTGTTAGGGATGCATAGAACGCAGATTTGTTATGATTTATTAAAATCAATTAAGATTTGATTTCTCGGATGAGATTATAGCCTGCAAAGATGTAGAGGTAGATCTTAAAAAATCTTACTAGATCCTACTAAATCTGCGTGCCTACGTGAAGCGAGAAAACGGATCAATTTTCACTCGTAATTCATATTTACCTACCTCCCTGGATTAAAAAGTGAAGCACTTTTTCCCAGCCTCCCCATCCTTCCATATCACTTAGTGAAGAATTATGCCACAGGATGACCAATTCACCATCGTGTTTTTTTACCTGGTCGATGATCTGCTGGCAATAAGCGATGCTTTCTTCAACAGTAAAGTTTTTATACATCCGCAGACTGACATCCATAATCAATAAAGGTCTTTCAATTAAAGGTAATTGTTTTTGCTGATGGATATCAAAAACAGGGAATGGTTTTGAAGTACCGCAACGAAACCCCGGTTCAGCAGCATATCCCATTGTTGAATCTTCCGTAATGAATGCTGTGGACAAATGACGCCACGTATCCGGCAGCGCAAATCGAAGATAATGCTGGCGTGATGCAGTTATTTTTTGGCCGCTATATTTTGTCACTTCTGCCCGTTCCTGTTCGATCATCTTCAGGTTGTGGAAGGCATTGTAACTAGGGTGTAAGGCAATTTCATGTCTACGATCCGTGAATGATTTCATCAATGTGATGATCCTCTCGTCTCTAACGGTGTAAAAGCGTTCGAATTTTGTTTCACCACCACCGATCATGTGAAAGCGGAATCTGAGATTCGCCTTTTCCGCCAGTGACATCATAGTATCAAAGGTGTCATAGGGATCCTGCTGGCGACCGGATTTTACGTCCTCGATCGATTTTCTTTCTTCTTTGAATTTTGTAAAACTTCGATGTTTGATGAATCCACTCAACAAAACTTTCCATTTCGGTGAGCGAAGCCAGTAAAAGGGAATATCCACATCGCAGGTTGGTACGACAGTAAATTTTGATTTATTTTCCGCAACAGGATACCCTAATCGTAGCAACCAGTTTTTCAGGAGCGCAACATATTCATCCACTACAGGCCTGAGGATATATCCAGATTTTACAATTAATGCATTCTTCGCCGGAAACCGTCCATGTATGTCTTCATGATGACCTACCGATTCTTCCCATCGTGTCAACATAAAATATGCGCTGGCAAACAAATCAATATCACATACAATTTGGTCCGTGGTAATATCTATTTTTTCTTCTCCATAAATACCAATGATCCCTTCCAGTTCCCTACGTGTTGTCCGGATGACATTTTGAGGTATACGATCGGTAGCTAAATAAGTTTCACCAACAAATGTGAGCCCAAAGAACTGGTCCTTTATGATAATGGATTTGTCATCCCAGGTCAATTCGTAATGCACCTGTCCCTTCCCGGATACGATCTCAATCTCAATACCACAGTAATACTGAAGAAGCGTACGTATTATGTAACTACGCTCAGGTGTAAAGTTCGGTGGAATACGGACGGTAATCAAATGGAATTACGAATTACAAGTGACAATTGACAAGTTTTCTCACTACACTCTGGGCACGCAGACTAATTAAGATTGGTTAGATTTTTTAAGATCAACTTCTTCATATTTGCTGGCTATACGCTGTATACAAGGAAAATTGAATCTTAATTGATCATAATAGATCTTAATTAGTCTGCGTTCCCTGCATCCCTACCAAGTCTTGTGAGTGCAACCGCCTCTCAACCCCATGCTCCCAGCTCACGTCTCACGCCTCACGTTTCACGAAAAACTCCGCAATCTTTTCGCAGATATAATCCATCTGGTCAATACTGAGATCCGGATGCATCGGTAAGGACAATACTTCTTTGCTAACCCTTTCTGTATTTAAAAGTGGTACACGGCGACGAACAACCTTGCTGAAAGCAGCCTGTTCGTGCATGGGTACGGGGTAATAAATCATCGATGGGACCTGGTGGCTGGCGAGATAAGTTTGTAATGCATCGCGCCGGCCTTCACGGACCCGGATGGTATATTGATGAAATACATGGTCCGACCAGGTGACACGTTGGGGAATCAGGATGCCGGATATATTTTTGAGACGCTCGTCATATTGATCTGCTACTTTTCGGCGGGCAATATTATAGCTATCCAGGTGTGGCAACTTCACATTAAGTACTGCTGCCTGCATAGAATCTAAACGACTATTCACACCGATCACGTCATGGTGATATCTTCTTTGCATACCGTGATTCGCGACCATACGTATTTGTTGGGCAATCTGTAGGTCATGTGTCATGATGGCTCCGCCGTCACCATAACAGCCAAGATTTTTGGATGGATAAAAAGAAGTACATCCGATGTGCCCGATCGTGCCGGCCATCTTATATTGATCACCCTGGATCAAACATTTTGCACCAATCGCCTGCGCATTGTCTTCAATGATAAATAGTTCGCGGACTTTGGCTATGGCCATGAGGGCCTTCATGTTCACGCACTGGCCAAAAAGATGGACAGGAATAATCGCTTTTGTTCTGGGTGACAACGAAGCTTCAATATCTTCTGTCTTCATCAGGAAGGTGCGTTCATCGATATCAACCACGATCGGTTTTAATCCGAGCAGCGCAATCACTTCCACGCTCGCTACGAATGTGAAGGAAGGCACAATAATCTCATCACCTTGCTGCAGGTCTAATGCCATCAGCGCAATCTGTAAAGCGTCGGTTCCATTTGCGCACGAAATGATGTGGGAATTTTCCAGATATTTTCCAAAGTCAGCTTCAAAAGTCTTTACTTCTTCACCCTGGATGAAACTGCCACTTTCGATACAGGCAATCAGACGGCTGTCCATTTCCTGTTTCAGTGACGTATACTGGGCCTGAAGATCGACCATTTGAATGTGCTCCATAAGAATTAGGAATTAGATATGATTTGTCGACCGATGCTTGCGTAATAAAAACCCTGCTCGGTGATGTCATCCAGGTCATACATGTTGCGTCCGTCAAAAATGAAGGGTGTCTTCATCAATGATTTCATCCGCTGAAAATCTGGCGTCCGGAATTCATTCCATTCGGTGATGATGGCTAATGCATCTGCACCTTCCAGAACCTGATACATGTCATCTGTATAGCTGACCTGTAGGTCAAATTGTTGTTGAAAATTTGGAATCGCTTCAGGATCTGTCACAGATACAATGGCACCTGCATTCAGCAGATCGCGAATAATGTCCAGGGCTGGTGCTTCGCGCACATCGTCTGTATTGGGCTTGAAAGCCAGTCCCCAGATCGCTATTTTTTTTCCGGCCAGATTTCCCTGGAAATGATTGATGATCTTTTTGGCAAGGATATGTTTTTGTCGCTGATTGACATCCATGACCGCATCAAGGATCTTAAACTCATAGTCATGATCTTCGGATGTCTTGTGCAGCGCCCAGACATCTTTTGGAAAACAACTACCACCATACCCGACGCCGGGAAACAAAAATCGTTTTCCGATGCGTGTGTCACTTCCGATACCACGACGTACATTATCTACATTAGCACCCGTTCGCTCGCAGAGATTGGCGATCTCATTCATAAACGAGATGCGGGTTGCGAGATATGCGTTCGCAGCATATTTTGTCATCTCCGCGCTGCGTTCATCCATAAAAAAAATCGGATTGCCCTGGCGTACGAAGGGTTTAAATAAACGCTCCATCACCTGTCGTGCCCGATCTGATGACACACCGATCACAACGCGGTCGGGTTTCATAAAATCATCTACTGCGACACCTTCCCGTAAGAACTCGGGGTTGGAGACAACATCAAAGAGATCGGCAGATAAATTTTGGGCAAGGATTTCTTTTACTTTTTCAGCCGTACCCACAGGCACCGTGCTTTTGTCAACGATGACGACGTACTGTGTAATCATCTTTGAAAGATCTGCTGCCACGCCCAGGATATACGAAAGGTCTGCAGATCCATCAGAACCTGGTGGTGTAGGAAGTGCCAAAAAGATGACCTGTGCGTCTTTAATTCCCTCTGACAATGAGCTGGTGAAGGTCAGTCGCTCCTGTTCGATATTTCGGTCGAAAAGTACATCAAGTCCCGGTTCAAAAATCGGGATCTTGCCTGCCTGGAGATTGGCCACTTTTTCCAGGTTATTATCAATGCAGGTGACTTCATTGCCCGTCTCCGCAAAGCAGGTGCCCGTTACTAACCCCACGTATCCGGTACCGACGACTGCTATTTTCATAAGAGCGCAAAGATAGGTCAGCCGGAGCGTAAGAGCGTATGAGTATAAGAAAGAGAGATCGTGAATGTGAGAAAATGAGAGGTTTTCTGGACGAGGACAGCGACATTTTTCGATATCTATTTGTCCGAATCCAGAAATTTCATTTATACTAATTCAATCCTCTCACGTTCTCACTTCTCACGGTCCTCACGCTCTACAGACCCATGTTCGTACGGAACATCTGGATCGCGATGGCGAGCAGGAGGATACCGAACACCTTCCTTAGGGCGTCAGTTACCGGTTTGGGAAGTTTCTTTTCGAGAAATGGTGTGCTTTTCAGGACAGCGAAAATGACGACCAGATTGATCAGGATGCCTATGATGATGGCGGGAGTTTCAAAAGTTGTTCTGAGGGACAGAATTGTGGTCAATGTGCCGGCACCTGCGAGGAGCGGGAAAGCAATGGGTACGATACTACCTGAAGACTCACCGTCTTTCTGGTCACTCCGAAAGAAATGAATACCCAGCACCATCTCCAGTCCGATAAAGAAAATGATGAGCGAACCCGCCAGCGCGAATGAGCTGACCTCGATGCCAAAGACTTTAAGGATCGTGACCCCAAAGAATAGAAAAGCAACCATTAGCAAACCTGCTGTGATGGTAGCTGTGGATGCGTGTATCTGGACGCCCCTTTTCTTCATATCGAGGATGACGGGAAGAGAACCGATGATGTCTATAACTGAAAAAAGGATCAGCGAGACCGAAACAATGGCTGTGATCATGGCTTTGGATATTTAAATTACATCAATATTAATTGATTTGGAGTATATTTGGTTTAATATACTGTAATTTAGTGTCATACTACTTTTGGATACTAAATTATAGTGTCATTTTATTCAAAAACCTTTATGAATCAACCTGTAGAAAATCAAATTGACAGCACCGATGTACGCATTATAGAGGCGTTGATGGAAGATGGACGGATTGCTTACTCAGCCCTGGCGGAGATGATCGGGTCTTCCAATACACTCGTCCATCAACGGGTGAGAAAGCTTAGGGATTCCGGTATTCTGACCAAGCCGGTCTACCTTGTTTCACCGGAACATGCCGGATATGATACCTCAGCATTTGTGCTGATTATCGTGCGGGAAGCCAAGCAGATCCATGAAGTCATTGAGTCCCTCAAAAAAGTACCGGAAGTAGTGAGCTGTGTCAGCATCATGGGGCGATACGACCTGATGGTTCAATTGTATGCAGTCAATAATCGCCATCTGCAGGATATCGTACATGATCAACTACAGGCGATTCCTCAGATCGAAAGCACGAATACGATGGTGGCATTCGAAGTCAGTTTTGAGCGGCAGGTGAATATTCCGAATCCGGAGGTGGTCTCAAGGTATAGGAGTGTTCGGTAATCGGTGTTCAGTAATCGGTGTTTGGTATTCGGTATTCACTCGGTAATCGGTAATCGGTAATCGGTGTTCGGTGTTCAGTAATCGGTAATCGGTAATCGGTGTTCAGTAATCGGTATTCGGTATATCGAGACCTGAAATAGGTTGACCATAATTTAACTGAAAAAATAGTCAACAGATGAATAAGAAATTAGAAAAGAAAACTTTTGGCACTACCGAATACTTTTTACCGATTACCCTTATTCTCATTAACTTTCCTGCATGAAAGGTTGGC
>JBBREG010000075.1:0-13531 GCA_038203125.1 Chitinophagales bacterium | reverse complement strand
CGGTGCACTGCAGATGAATGCGTATGGTGGATGGGAAAGCCGCCAGGTGAAACTCAACTTCACCTACCTCTTAGGTAATAGCCAGGTGAAAGGAAATCGTAATCGCAGCACAGGCTTAGAGGATGAATCGAAGAGAGCGAGCACAGGGAAACAGTAGCTCGTGATGCGTGAAGTGCCTGCACTGAGCGGAGTCGAAGTGCGACCTGACATAGGTTGACATTTTTATCAGGGCGTCTTCTTTTGGGTAAATTTTCCCTTCTTTGGTCTTATCAACCAGGCAAACAATCTGAATAGTGGCCTGTGAGTTCCCTCCATAAGCATTCTCTTGTGGAATTATACATTTATGTTGCTGACCGTCATTCCGTCAATCAACTCTCAAATAACTCAACCTTTTGACGCCTGGTAGTCTTCTTATTCTGTCGGCGTTCTAGACGAAAATCCATTCTCCAATCGTTTTTACTGGTTGTTTCTGTTCCATGATTGACCATTTTATGGGCTATTTTTGGGCCTCTTATTGCCTGCACCGAGCGGAGTCGAAACGTGAAATGCCTGCACTGAGCGGAGCCGAAGTGCCTGCACTGAGCGGAGCCGAAGTGTTAGTACTAATTTATTTCTTTTTGAACATAAAATTAAACATACAAATAAATAATTTTATTCTATCAACAAGGCGAAATATCCTGGTGGTCTTATTTATTTTATACTGCATTCATACCTCAATTGGACAACAAACTGAAATAACGAATACTCGAATTATTTCATTCAATTCACTCCAGGACACTACTATTCTAGTATCAGAGACGGTCATACCAGGAAGTATATATTGGGAGGTAAAAAACGATTCAATTTATATTCCATTCAGTTTAATTGATAATTCAATCCAGATCGAAAACATTACCCCTGGAGCATATCCGGATTCCATCACACTCCATTACAAAGTGCTACCCTACCCTTTTCACCGGGAGATTAACCTCTTCGATTCAAGTCAGATAAAGATGGTAGCGGGTGACATTTACTATGATCCCATACGCCCCTCGACACGTAATGAACTCATTGAATCTACCGGGTTGCAATATGATGGAGCTTTGACAAGAGGTGTTTCAGCAGGCAATAATCAAAGTCTGGTATTTGATTCGGAATTAAATCTACAGTTAAGTGGGAACATTGGGGATGGATATGGAATACGTGCAGCCATAACCGATAATAATTTACCGATCCAGCCGGATGGCACCACAAGGCAATTGCAGGAATTTGATAAAGTATTTATAGAAATTACAAAAGACCAGCATGCAGTTCTGGCTGGTGATTTTGATGCCATCAATTCGCCAGGGTATTTTATGCGATATAACCGGAAATTAAAAGGAGCTCAATATTCCTATTCCGGGAAACCCGTAAATCAGCCATGGTCATTTAAAGGATCTGCTGCGGTATCTCGCGGAAAATTTACACGACAAACCATAATTCCATCAGAAGGCAACCAGGGACCGTATCCATTGCGTGGAGAAAATGGAGAATTATTCATCATTGTGCTGGCAGGTTCTGAAAAAGTATTTATCGATGGACGACAATTGATCCGTGGCGAAGATGCAGATTATATCATGGACTATAATCAAAGCGAAATAACATTTACCAGAAATATTCTTATCAATGTGCGGCATCGGATCACGGTTGAATTTGAATATGCACAATTTAATTTTCAGAAATCACATAATGCTTTTGAAGCGCGGTATGATAAAGAACGGTTACAATCTTTTGTGCAGTTTTTCCAGGAAAAAGACAGCAAAACGGTCACGGGTGATCTTGAATTAACACCGGAAGATCTTACACTCCTGAGCATGGCCGGTGATGCAGGAGAACGTTTTTACAAAAGCGGTATTCGTGCCACAACAGAAAATTTCAATACGAATGCAATCCTGTATACATCCATTGACACCATTGTTGAAGGCGTTCTTTATGAAGATGTTTTACGCTGGTCTACGCAACCTGAAAATGCTAACCTGATCGTAAGCTTTAGTGAAGTGGGAGTCGGTGGAGGAGATTACATCATCAGCCCCAACCCATCCCCCAATGGCAGAGTGTATCAGTGGGTTGCTCCGGATGAGACCACGGGTGATAAAAGTGGAAACTTCTCGCCATTGCTGCCATTGCAACCGCCCCAGCAAAAGCAGATGCTCACTGCCGGCGTCCAATACAAATTGAAACACAATGGACTGGTCTCTGCAGAAACAGGTCTTAGCAGAAACGACCTGAATCGCTACTCACCCATCGATGACAACGATAATTTTGGTGCGGCGATAAAAGTGAATATTACACAACCTGTTCCTCTTGGAATAAAATGGACACTGACACCCTTCGGTGGATATGAAAGCAGCGGTGCGAGTTTTCGCGTTTTAGATCCTTATCGAAACCCTGAATTTGTGCGTGACTGGAATTTACCACAAACCATCACAACGTCTCACGAGCAACTTCCCACCATGGGGCTCCGGATCGGAACCAGCAGAAAATTTTTCCTGCAATATCAATATGATGGATTATTCAGAACGGGGGTATATAATGGAAACAGGCATAGTGGCCAACTCAATATCGATTCGAGTGGATGGAAAATTAATGGCCTGGTAAGTTTGCTCGAGGCAAAAGATTTTCTCAATACCACAAAATTCGTGCGGCCCTCATTTACAGTGGAACGAGTCGTCCTGAAAGAAGGTGACTGGAGATTGGGCACGTCCTATTTTGAAGACCGTAATGAAGTGCGGGACAAAGGCAATGATTCCTTACGCTTCAATAGTTTTATTCAAAACAGGTTTTCTGCGTATATCCGGAATAATCCGGAAGCCCTCACCCATTTGCAGCTTGGCTTTCACCAGGAGCGACCGAAACTGGTCAGTGGCAATCAATTTGTTTTATCTGAAAAAGTCAGTGAGTGGAATCTCAGCGGGCATTTTCATCAATTGGAAAATCTCAAGCTGGACTATACCGTGCGTCATCGTGATGCAGAACCCTTACTCCAGGACGCTGGCAACAGAAACATCAATTTATTAGGACGTCTTGATCTCAGGGCGGATCTCATTAAAAAGGCGATTAAATATTCTGCAGGTTATGAAATCGGTAATGGACAGGAGCCGAAGGCAGAATTCAAATATATCAAAGTGCCCAAAGGCGAAGGGATTTATATCTGGGTAGATGATGGTGATGGTGTGGAAGAAGTGAATGAATTTGAACAGGCCCCATTTGCAGACCAGGGTGAATACATAAAGCTCAGTGTATTTAACAATGAATTTATTCGCACACGCTCATTGAATATTCAACAATCGGTAAATTTTGATTTGCGTCTTATTAAACCGGTGGGATTATTGTCCAAAATTGCATTTCTCTCCACGTACCAACTGAACCGAAAAATCAGGGAGGAAAATGAGAGTCCGTTTTGGAATCCATTTTACCAGCAATATCCGGATACAGCCATCCTTGGCAATGCCAGCACACTGCGGAATATCCTGTACTGGAATCGATCCAGCACTGCATATGACATCCAGTTAGGTCACCTGATCCAACGAAACCAGATATTACAAACCTCCGGCTTTGAGTTTCGACAGGTTGAAGATTATACGCTGAGGTGGCGATTCAGTCTCCAAAAGAAAACAGACCTGGTATTGAACCTGAGAAAAGGCGAAAGAGAAAACCGGTCTCAATTTTTTGCAAATAAAACCTACCTGTTAGATCAGCTCGAAGCCGGGCCTGAATTGAATGTCATCCTGAAAGACAAATTCCGGATTACGGGTGCCTACCAGTACCTGGAACAGGAAAACCGAAGCGGGGATGAAAAATTTACTTCCAATAAATTCTCTCTCGAAGGGGCCTGGCGGAAAAGTGCCAATATCGACATACGAGCTCAAATCAGCCTGATTGACATCAAATACGAGAGTCTTGGAAACCAAAATATCGACTTTGCGATCCTGCAGGGATTACAAACCGGGGAGAATATCCTTTGGTCAGCCCAGTTTAACACACGGATTACGAAAAGCCTGGTGCTCACATTGATCTACAATGGTCGCAAAACCGGAGACGTAAAAACGATTCATACCGGCAGTGCGCAGGTTCGTGCAGCATTTTAATTGTTCCTTTGTGGAAAATTGGCCTGCTCGCCACTACAAGAGGAGGCAGCAGCTTTTTATACTTTTACAGCATATGGCGGTAAGCAGCACAGATCAATGACAAAAGGCCAACCCAGGGTTAGGAGGGGATATTTCAGGAGTAAGGAATTTAAGCACACCGCAATCGCCGTGGTCCTCTTTCTGGCTATTACCTTCCTTTCTGTCTTCCTGTGGCTCAGGATCTATACTCATCATGGCCAGCAACTCGAATTACCGGATTATGTGGGTCAATCTTTTGAGGATGCCGAACGTAACGCACGGCGCAAGAAATTCCGCATGAGTGTGCTGGATTCTATCCATATTCTGGGTAAACCAGGCGGGGAGATCTTAAAACAGGATCCACCACCTCATACAATGGTCAAGGAGAAACGGATGATCTATGTGACCATCACCAAACGAAGTCCGGACAAGATCCTTTCTGGACGTCTCCCGGAGATGTACGGGAAAAACTATGATCGGAAAAAACGAGAACTGGAGGAACATTTCCAGATCAAGGCAAGTATAGTTGAAAAACGTTTCGATCCGGGAGAACCAAACCAAATCCTGGAGGTACGTTATAAAGGTGAAACGATCATCGATAGTCGTGGTCGTGATAATGATGTGCCGATCGAAAAAGGGGATGTTCTTGAATTTATTATTTCAGAAAGGACCGGAGGTATGGTCGAAGTACCGGATCTTGTGTGCAAAACCTACGAGGAAGCACAATTTTTATTAGAAAATCTTGGACTGCTCGTAGGTGCATTATCAGGTGACACGACCAACCAGGAAACAACCTATATAATCGATCAGGAACCTGCTGCAGGTGAAGAGATCGAGATGGAAACTGCTATTAATCTTACCATCCGCCAGGAAAAACCAGGCCGGTGCGAATAAATAAATGATGATGAACGAAATTACAGTTGAAAAACTCCGTGATAAATTAGCTCAAGGTGAACCCATCTTACTTGTGGATGTGCGTGAGCCCTATGAGCATGAAGAATTTAACATCGGTGGATTGTTAATTCCTCTTGCCGATCTGGCTGCCCAGGTAGAGCAACTCAAGGATTCAAAGGATAAAGAAATTGTGTTGTACTGCAGATCCGGCAACCGGAGTGCGATGGCACAGAAGCTACTTGCGCTCAATCACAATATCAAGAATACTTCCAACCTGCGGGGTGGGATGAATACGTGGAGAGACATGAAATAAGGAAATACAAGAATATAGAACAAGGAATAAGGAACAAGGAATTTTGAAGTTCAACGTTTCTCTTCTTTTTAAAATTTGTTTTTCCACATCATACTCTCGATGGGACGGTCGGAGCGCTGATTGTATTTCGCGTTGGGTTTGTGGTTGTAACGATTTTTGATTTCTCCGCTTACGGTAAAATAGATGAGCTGTCCGATCGGCATGCCCGGATAGATCCGGACAGGTTTTACACAAGATATTTCCAGTGTCCAGGTGTTGCAATAGCCTACATCCCCTTTGCCGGCAGTGGCATGAATGTCAATGCCTAATCGGCCGACACTTGACTTGCCCTCGAGGAACGGGACAGCACAGTGGGTTTCTGTGTATTCCATAGTGGCTCCCAGGTATAATTCGCCGGGTTGGATGACATATCCATCAGGTCCAATATCAAAATGTTCGATCGTATTATGAAGCTTGGCATCGAGCTCTTCATCTTCATAGATGGCAAAGTGAGGAGATAAATGGACATCGTAGGAATTGGTGCCCAAGGAGGCAGGATCGAATGGGGTGATGACGATATCCCCGCTTTCAATGGCAGCTAATATCTGCGTATCTGTTAAAACCATAATTGTAAATTCAAAGAGGGGGCAAATGTAAGTTTTTAAGGCTTATCAATACGAAGTGCCATGGCTGGGTTCCGGATCTCAGCAGCAGATATTTGTGAGTGGTCAGTAGTCAGTGGTCAAGTTGACGTTTGGTCAAAGGTCAGTGGTCAGTGGTGGGTGGTGGGTGCGTGCATTAATACAGTGCTCAGTCTCTTGTACTTGTTAGCTTTGCTGGCATGGAGGTGATGCATCAGCTGATACAGGGGAATACCAAGGTTGCTGCTGGTTATCTCCAGGGTAGTGACATCGATCCGCATAAGATGATGTTTGAGAAAGAGCGGGAGATTCTGAGCCAGCTCTCACCCAGGAAGCGGAATGAATGGCTGGCGAGCCGGGAATTACTTTTCAGGATTGCCGGATTGAATGAACGGGTGGAATGTCTCTATGATGAATTTGGCAAGCCGTATCTGAAAGGAAGTGATAAGCATATTTCTGTAAGTCATAGTACTTCCTGGTGTTCTGCCATGATCAGTGATCAGCCTTGTGGGGTGGATATCCAGGTGTATTCGCATACGGTGGAGCGCATTGCACATAAGTTTCTTTCCGATAAAGAATTTGAAGAAAAGGGACCGCTTACGAACAGGTGGCATCAACTCCATCTCTTATGGGGGGCGAAAGAATGTATGTACAAAGCGTATGGTAAAAGAAAACTTGAATTTCGAGAGCATATCCATATCAGGGACTATGTAGAACAGGAAAATAAAGCGCTGGGGGAAATCCTGTATGAAGGCATACATTTGTATTATGATATCTATTATCGAATGTTACCGGAATGTGCGTGGGTGTATTGTGTGCAGCGCCCTCCTCGTTCTTAGTCTTTGCCTGACTAATTGCAAAAAATCAGGATCAACCGAACAAACATTAGCATCGGAAACAGAAGAAGTTATCGATACCCTGCCTGATGATTTTGTTGAATTTTTCGAACTTTTCCATTCAGACAGTGTGTATCAAATGGAACACATCAACTTCCCACTGGAAGGCTTGCCATCGTCCCTTGAAGAAACAGATACCGTGGCAACCCAACGATTCTTCTGGCAACGTAAAGAATGGGTTAAACATAATCCATTTACGGATCCCTCCGGGCAATTTGAACATTGGTATGAGGTACTGGATCCACGGATCATTGAGCATTGGGTCCAATTGAAAGGCACCAGGATGGTGATTCACCGAAGGTTTGCAAAGCTGGATGATGGATGGTACCTGATTTATTATGCAGGGATGAGACCGGCAGAGAAGGCCGAATAAGAACAAGGAATGTTGAAATAAGAACTAAAAAATAAAAGCTAAAAGTTAAAAAGTAAAAATCTAAAATCTAAAATCCAAAATCTAAAACATTTTCCCGGGGATAAGATAATTCGCGATGTAATCCTTTGTACCAACTTCCAATGAAGTAGCCGGTAGAAGGAGATCGGATGATTTCCATTTTGACATATTGGCTTCGGTGAAATATTGGTATTTGTCTTTGAGGTCATCGGGGATATCAAAATACTCGATGTTGGCGGGGAGATCTAGCGCTGTGAAGCATGCCTTGCCAAGATCTTCAAAGGTGCGGGCGGTACCCGTGCCAACATTGTAAATGCCTGAGGATGCTTTTTTATCAAAAATATCCCACACCATGTTGACGACATCTTTTACATAGATGAAGTCACGGAGCTGGCCACCATCCTGGTATTGTGACAGGTGGGATTTAAATAATCGAAGTTTGCCTGTTTCGCGAATCTGGTGAAAGGCATGAAAAATGACTGATGCCATTCGGGCCTTGTGAGATTCATTCGGGCCATAGACATTAAAAAATTTCAGGCCATACCATTGGGGTGGTGTTTCTTTTTGTTGTAATGCCCACACATCAAAATCCTGTTTTGAGTGTGCGTATGCATTTAGCGGTTGTAATTCAGAAATTAAATTGTGATCATCTGAGAAGCCAAGTGAACCATCACCATATGTAGCTGCACTGGACGCATAGACCAACGGAATCTGGTGACGTGTGCAAATCTTCCAGATATCCTTTGAATATTGGAGATTGAGCTCATCAAATACTTTTTTGTCTTCACTGATCGTGTCAGTACGTGCACCCAGATGAAATACGACATCGACCTGCGGAGCCATTTTTCCAAAAAAGGAAATGAATAAATCACGGTGTACGTATTCATGAATACGTTTACCTGTCAGGTTTTTTTCCTTGCGCCATTTATAAAAATCATCAACGACCAGAAGGTCGTGGTAGCCGAGTTGATTGAGGTAACTTACAAAGCCACTCCCGATAAACCCCATCGCTCCTGTGACGACAATCACGCTTCGATCGTCTCAGGTGATGCGTATGCTTCGATGGGCGGACAGGTACATACAAGATTGCGATCGCCGAATGCATTGTCTACCCTTCCTACGGCAGGCCAGAATTTATGATGACGCTTTAATTCCGGAATCGGATATGCTGCTTGTGTTCTGCTGTACGGTAAATTCCATTCATCTGCCGTAATCACATCCAGCGTGTGGGGCGCATTGACCAGCACATTATTATCAGCAGGCTGTACACCCGATGCCACCAGATCTATTTCACGATGAATATGAATCAATGCATCGCAGAATAAATCAAGCTCTGCTTTGGATTCACTTTCTGTCGGCTCGATCATGATCGTGCCAGGTACCGGGAAGGATAAAGTGGGTGCATGGAAACCATAATCGATCAGGCGCTTGGCAACATCTTCTGCAGTGATACCATACTGCTTAAACGGACGGAGATCAATGATCAATTCGTGCGCTGTGCGACCTAATTCACCAGTATACAGGATATCGTAATATTCTTCAAGTCTTGACTTGATATAATTAGATCCGAGGATCGCATGTTTGGTGGACAAGGTCAATCCATCAGCACCTAATAACCGGATATAACCATACGATATCAAAAGGACAGATGCACTACCCCATGGCGCACTCGATACAGCATCAATTGCATCTGCTCCACCTACCTGGTGCAGTGGATGTCCGGGAAGATAAGGCGCTAGTTTTTCATTGACACAAATTGGACCCATTCCTGGACCGCCCCCTCCGTGTGGAATAGCGAATGTCTTGTGAAGATTCAGATGACATACATCAGCACCAATAAAGCCGGGACTTGTAAGACCTACCTGGGCATTCATATTAGCACCATCGAGATATACCAATCCACCATGATCATGAATGATATCACACAATTGGCGAATCGTTGTTTCAAAAACTCCATGTGTTGATGGATATGTTACCATCACGGCAGCCAGTCTATCAGCATATTTTTCTGCCTGTGCCTGAAGATCGGTCATGTCTATGTTACCCCGATCATCACATTTGACTACAACCACATCCATGCCTGCCATCACTGCACTTGCAGGATTTGTACCGTGCGCGGATTGCGGGATCAACGCAATGTTGCGATGATGATGTCCATGCGATTCATGATATGCACGTATAGTGAGCAGACCAGCAAGCTCACCCTGCGCACCTGAATTTGGCTGCAGCGAACATGCTTTCATACCTGTGATTTCACAGAGATATGCTGATAGCTCATCGAAGATCTTATAATACCCTTTAGCCTGATACGCAGGCACGAAAGGATGAAGTGAAGAAAATTCGGGCCAGCTTACAGGATACATTTCAGAAGCCGCATTCAACTTCATTGTGCAGGAGCCTAATGGAATCATGGCATGCACCAATGACAGATCACGATTCTCCAGCATCTTGATGTAGCGCATCAATTCTGTTTCGGTGTGATATGAATTAAAAACAGGATGCGTAAGATATTCATCCGTGCGCTGCAGAGATTGTGGGATCATCACATCGGATGATACTTCAATCATGGAATCCCCGTTCTTGCGCATTGCATTTGAAAAGACACTGCAGATGTCGTAGAGATCCACTTCTAAAACGGTTTCATCAAGACTCAATCGAATTTCTGTATTTGTGTAATAGAAATTGATTTTCCTTCTTTCAGCTTCAGCGTGGATCAGGCCGGATATTTCAGCAGTCACTGAAATAGATAATGTGTCGAAGAAATTATCGTGTGTAGGTGTCAGTCCGATGGACTTCAGGTGATTGTATACAGTAACTGTTTTTGCATGGACGTCACCAGCGATCAGGCGCAATTGCTCAGGCCCATGATACACTGCATACATGCCTGCCATAATCGCCAGTAATGCCTGTGCAGTACAAATATTGGAGGTCGCCTTTTCCCTCTTGATATGCTGCTCGCGCGTCTGCAACGCCATACGTAAAGCACGATGGCCATTACGATCAACCGATACACCGATGATACGACCTGGAATGTTGCGTTTAAATTCTTCTTTGGTAGCAAAGAAAGCAGCGTGGGGTCCGCCAAATCCCACAGGAACACCAAGTCTTTGTGAATTACCAATGACGACATCTGCACCCCAATGGCCCGGAGGCGTTAATAATGTCAATGCAAGCAGATCCGTAGCAACTGCAACTTTGATATTTTCAGACTGCCATGATTTTACTTTTTCTGAATAATTCTCTACTGCACCATTTGCATTTGGATACTGGAGAAGTATACCAAAAAATTCTTCGCCACCCTCCCAGGTATTCCAGTCACCTGTGACAATGGAGATACCAATAGGTTCGGACCTTGACTTCAATACTGCTAATGTCTGAGGAAAAATATTCTGATCAACAAAAAACTTGGTTGGAGCTACTGATCCGTTTTTTGATTTTTTGGACGAAAGGTTGTATAACATCGCCATGGCTTCGGCGGCGGCTGTTCCTTCATCAAGAAGAGATGCATTGGCTATTGGCAAACCTGTCAGGTCACTAACGACTGTTTGAAAATTGAGGAGCGCCTCCAGGCGACCCTGAGAGATCTCGGCCTGGTAAGGCGTGTACTGGGTATACCAGCCTGGATTTTCAAAAATCGATCTCCGGATTACAGATGGCGTGTGGCTGCTGTAATAACCTAATCCGATATACGAACGGAAGACCCTGTTCTGCTCAGCAAGACCGCGCATGTGGCGGAGATATTCCTGTTCCGATAGCGCATCCGGAATATTCAGTTTGCGATTGATGCGGATGTCCTCCGGGATCGTCTCGTCGATGACCTGATCGAGGCTTTCAGCTTTGAGGATGGACAACATTTGCTTCAGGTCTTCAGAACCTGTGGTGCCGATATGCCTTTCGGAGAAACCGGCGATTGCTCCTTTGTTAGACTTCATGTGTGACCCCTATGTCGTTACCGATCTTCAATGCGTATGAAAGCATCAGACCGGTTATTTTAGTTTAAATGCTTTTTTGATCTCCTGGACTTTATCCAGTTTTTCCCATGTAAAGGTTTCAACCTTCATTTTTTTGATCTTCCCGCTGCCGTCTTTAAATGACACTTCTTTCTTTTCCGGTACACGACCCATGTGCCCGTAAGATGCAGTCTCGCTGTAGATTGGTTTACGTAATTGTAGTCTTTGTTCGATGTCGTATGGACGCATCGGGAAGATTTTCCTGACCTGTTCTGCAATCGCTGAATCAGACATTTCTACATTGGAAGAGTTGTAGGTGTTTATATAAATATTGGTAGGCTCTGCAACACCAATAGCATAAGACACCTGTACCAATACTTCATTACAAACGCCCGCTGCAACAAGATTTTTAGCAATATGACGTGTCGCGTATGCTGCTGAGCGGTCGACTTTGCTTGGATCTTTACCAGAGAATGCACCACCACCATGTGCCCCTTTACCACCATAGGTATCAACGATAATCTTACGGCCGGTAAGACCTGTGTCACCATGTGGACCACCGATCACAAACTTCCCCGTAGGATTCACGTGATATGTAATACCGGATGTGAATAATTTCTGCAGATTCGCAGGCAAATTTTTCACGACGCGAGGGATCAATATTTTGATCACGTCGTTTTTAATCTTCGCCAGCATTTTTTCATCTTCACCAAATTCGTCGTGTTGTGTGCTGACCACTATTGTATCGATGCGTCGGGGTGTATTATCGTCATTATATTCGATCGTCACCTGTGACTTAGCATCAGGGCGGAGATATTTTATTTGTTTGCCTTCCTTACGTAAAAATGAAAGTTCGCGAAGGATCCTGTGAGCCAGATCCAGGCCAAGGGGCATATAATTGTCTGTTTCATTGGAGGCATACCCGAACATCATCCCCTGGTCACCAGCTCCCTGCTCTTCAGGTTTTTTCCGGTCCACACCCCGGTTAATGTCAGGCGATTGTTCGTGGATGGAGGAAAGGATACCGCAGGACTTAGCTTCAAACATGTATTCGCTGCGATTGTAACCGATGCGGTAGATGACATCGCGTGCTATCTGCTGTAAATCCAGATAGGTTTTTGATTTTACTTCTCCTGCCAGAACGACCTGTCCAGTGGTGACGAGTGTTTCGCAGGCAACTCTTGAATCCGGGTCGAAAGCTAAAAAGTGATCAACCAGGGCGTCTGATATCTGGTCTGCGATCTTGTCCGGATGTCCTTCAGATACTGATTCTGAGGTGAATAAATATGGCATGGGAGGTTAGTTATCGATTGGTTAGTTATGTTTCTTCCAGAATGCTGCTCGATATAAGCCCTGTAAGCATCAGCCGGGGGTCAAATCGAGGCGCAAAAATAGGAATTTATAGCGGAAAAGGGAGCAAAGGAGCAAAGGTTGAAGAGAAGGAGAAGGCTGAGGAGAAGGAGAAGGATATGGAATGTATGTTTAGACTCTGCTGTCTCGAAATGGCTCCCCGGCGTTTCGATTAAGATGTTTGGCAAAAACGAATTTCCCATTTCCTATTTTATCTCACAACTCAGCATCTTTTTACCCTCAATAGAGCCAACCAATACATCACCCCGATTGACAGGGCCAACACCCGCAGGAGTGCCTGTGAAAATATAATCCCCAAGCTGGAGTCTGAAGAATTTAGAAGCATAACAGATGATGTCATTAAAGGAATAGATCATCAGGGAACTGTCACCTTGCTGAACCGACTTGCCATTGAGTGTCATTTCAAATTTAATCGACTTGAGATCTTTAAATTCTTTGACGTCGATAAATTCCTTGCTGAGTGGCGCGCTGTGATCAAACCCTTTGGCGATTTCCCAAGGGTGGCCTTTTTCTTTACAGCGTTGTTGAAGATCACGCGCAGTGAAATCAATTCCAAAACCAATTTGATTGTAATAGGTGTCAGCAAATTCAGGTTGAACGTGACGACCATTTTTGCAAATCTTTACAACCAGCTCTGCTTCATAATTGAGATCCGTTGTGAAATCGGGATAATACATTGGTTTGTTGTCGAGTAACAATGCTGTGGGTGGTTTCATAAACAACATCGGAGCATCCGGAACTTCATTTCCAAGTTCAGCGATGTGCGCTACGTAGTTGCGACCGATGCAGATGATCTTCATTTTTTATTTTGGATTTTTGATTTTTGATTTTTGATTTGAAAAGAAAAACTCTAAGGGATTTTGGATTTTTGATTTCTTTGTCCGCGGAAGCTTACGTGTAGGCGATGTAATTTTTAACGCAAATGATGCAGATGTTATTTAAAAATGAATTACACTAATTTGTTTTCTCATT
>JBBREG010000074.1:0-13535 GCA_038203125.1 Chitinophagales bacterium | reverse complement strand
AAGTAGAAACGCAGGGGAGATGCACGCAGTGCGAAGGGGCAGGATTGAGGGAGTTTCCAGGGAGTGTCTTACCCCGGCGTTTTCGGAATGATGCGCAGCGAAAGTAGAAACGCAGGGCTGATGCACGCAGTGCGAAGGAGCAGGATTGAGGGAGTTTCCAGGGAGTGGCTTAACCCGGCGTTTTCGGAATGATGCGTAGCGAAAGTAGAAACGCAGGGGAGATGCACGCAGTGCGAAGGGGCAGGATTGGAAGAAAAACGATTTATGTGCGGGACGGAGTAGAGAGAAAAATGTGTTAAAATTGTAGACAAATTATATTTATAAATAATATGTATTTTGCTTTAAATTAATCGTTTAATACATAATCATGGATATAATGAGACTAAATAAAATGTAAATATACTACAGTATTAATATTTTATTTAATATGTAAAGCGTTAATAATTAATATTATGTCTTGAAATTATAGGTGCTTTAAGTTGCACGAATGTTTTTTCTTACAATGTATCAAACATCGACTGCTGCAATAAAAATACCCCAATGCCGGCCGCAAATCCGATCAAAGCCAGCCATGAGATTTTCCGCAGATACCAAATAAATTCCACCTTCTCTATTCCCATCACCGCCACTCCGGCAGCGGACCCAATGATGATACAACTCCCGCCCGTTCCTGTAGTTAGGGCAAGGAACTCCCAGAAAGGATGATCCGTAGGATAGGTGGTCAGGTCATACATGCCTTGCGCAGCTGCTACCAAAGGAACATTATCCACGATCGCAGATAAGATCCCAAGCGCGGTACCTATCAAATAATCATTACCCAGCGTATCGTCCAGATAACCTGCTAATTTCGGCAGGATACCAGCAGTCTGCAACGCGGAGACTGACAATAGAATACCCAGGAAAAATAGAATACTGGAACTATCGATCCGCCGTAAAGCAGCTGCCACAGACAATTTTTTATAAGTGCTTATTTCAACTCTTTGATGTAGAATGGTTGTATAAATCCACATGATCGCAAGCGAAATCAGCATCCCCATAAAAGGCGGCAGATGTGTTATGGTTTTGAACACAGGAACAAAAAGCAACACCAGGACACCCATGATCAGGATGTATTTACTCTCCTTTTGCCCTTCACTCGTACGATCGATATCATTAGATACAGGGGCAACTATTTTCTGACCTTTCATTTTTAAACTGAGGATCAGAATGGGAAGTGCAGCCACAAAGATACTTGGGATAAACAGCGTCTTAATAATATTGAGTGCTGTCACCTGATTACCAATCCACAACATGGTGGTAGTCACATCGCCCAATGGCGACCAAGCCCCACCGGCATTGGCACTGATGATAATACTGCCTGCAAATAATAACCGGTCATTTCGATCAGCTATCAATTTGATACAAAGAGATGTCATCACAATTGAGGTGGTCAGGTTATCCAGGAGCGCAGAAAGAAAGAATGTAATGACCGAAACAATGACCAGCAACTTGCTTTTATTCTTTGTTTGTAACTGCCGGGTGATCACGTCAAATCCATCATGACCATCGATCAGTTCTACAATCGTCATGGCACCCAATAGAAAAAATACAATAGATGAGATCTCACTCAGGTGATGCATCAATTCTTCATTAATCAGGTGATAATCCGGAGCCAGGAGGATGAGGATAGTCCAAAGTGCACCGCCAGTCAACAGCGCAGATGCAGCTTTATTTAGGTTTAGCGGATGCTCAAAAGCTATAGCTATGTAACCAGCAATAAATACAAAGATCAGGAACAGTTCCATAGTAGGTGGTTAAGCTTTAATTGTAGTTCAGAAACCAAAGAACTATATGTTCAGAGGTTACGAAAGAGTATTGATGGAATAAATGAAAGGGATGAACAAGCTCAGAAAGCAGCCCGTACATCACCATGAAAAATGGCAATATGAGATAAATTGTGAATATACTACATCATTAAAACTTATTGTAATATGTAAATGTCTGTTTTTATTCATTTTAAATACCATTTTTGGAAAAAATTGAAGGTCATATATTGCCCCTTTTTACATCTTTTTACCCCACCCCTTCAAACCCCCTCTCCCTCCACACTCAACTTCCGGATCATCTCCGCTGTCAGGCTTTCAGAATACATCCCATAGGCATCCACGAGCACACCTTTATCACCAGTATCAGAAGAAATAGCATACACAATGCTGTTGTCACCCGGATCACTCATGCCCTCAAACCTGTAATACTTATCTACATGAAAAGCCTCCGGATGTACGGCCAGGTCAATTTCAATACACTCAATACAATGCGATTTTAAATTGAAGTCAAGGGTATACCCTTCTTTACGAAGACCATTGATGGCTTCAGAGAGGGTAGAATAGTGGATCATTTGGTGAATTTAGGAAATCATAGTGAATAGCAGAAAGTGAGAATCGAGACCCTGGTTGCTGAACTGGAGAACATGGCTGGAGTCTGGAATGTCAAAGCACGACACCTAACGCTCATCCATGTGCAGGGACCGGGTGACCCGTGACCCTGGTTGCTGAGCTGGAGGACAAGGCTGGAGTCTGGCATGTCGAAGCACGACACCTAACGCTCATCCATGTGCAGACTCAGGGACCGCGTGAGATTGTACTTTTTATCTTTTATCTTTTACTTATGAAGCTTTTTATCTAATAAAAAATCATATTCAGGATGAAGTCGCATATACCGCGCGATGTACGAACAGTATACAGTTACTTTTATATTTTTTTCTTTTGCATAGTTCAATGCATATTCGATCAGCGCCTGCGAATGTCCATGTCCCCTATGAATCTCCGGTACAAATACATATAAGAGCACAAGGGTATCCTGATACCAGCGATAATCAATGTACGCCATGTCATCCCCGGCCGGTGTTTCAAAGCGCTTATTAGCTACATTCATTATGATGGAAAACTTTGTAAGGTCCATGGCTTATGTTGTCAGGTAACTAACAAAAACATGTTTGGGCGATGATAGTTTTCGTCTCCTCGAGAAAAGGAAGATATGCGAAAAGTAAGTCCACATAAGTAATATTCTGTACCTTAATTTTTAGATTACCAATATGTATGAAAAAACACAACATTATCCAGCAGATCGAGCAGACCTTACGTAATAATATTACAGAGCTCACAAATGCACTCAATGACTATGAAGCCAGCTCCAATCTCGATGAAGGAGATACAATCGATCCGGAAGATTATTCACAGCAGTCCGAAGCCCGTGAAATGAAAATGCAGATGCAGATCCAGCTGGATCAGGAGCAAAACCAATTGATACGATTACAGGGATTTACTCAAAAGGAATCTACACAGGTAGAACCCGGAGCACTGGTTACAACAGATAAGAATCTCTTTTTTATTGGTCTTTCGCTCCCGACGATGGGAATTGATGGAAAAGACCTGTATTGTATTTCCACCGAATCACCTGCATTTAGTGCTGTCAGAGGAAAAGGGGAAGGTGATCACTTTGATATTGGAAAAGAAACCCATACGATCATTTCTGTTTCCTGATTTACGTAACCCGGACAGTTACTTTCTTTAGTCTTTCTATAATGTCCTTGTATCGATCCCGGGAAACAGGCAGTCGTCTTCCATCCTGTAATTCAATCTCCTCATGATGCACCCGGACGATTGTCTCCATCCGTACAAGATGTGACCGGTGTATTCGCACAAACTCAGAAACGGGAAGGTATTGCTGTACAGCACGAAGTGTTTTCGCCAAAAATATTTGTTTCCCATTGGCTAAATGGATCCTGCAGTAATTATCCTCCGCCTGGCAATGGCTGATTTCCCGCCAGCTCACAAGATGCAGTCCTTCCGCAGAAGGAAAACATAGTTTGCGATTATGGAGGTTCTTTATTTCAGGAGCACTGACAGAAGCAATCCGCACAGGACTTTCTGGTATGGGTAATTTTTTAACCGTGGCCATGATGTAAAAGTATCGAGTTGCTTATGACATCGCAATACCACATTTGGGTGATATAGAGGGATAATTCTGCTATATTGCTGGCATGAATAAAGCAGCTATCATCGAAACCATCTCCGCGCAGCTGAAACGCAACATGGACGAACTCATAACATCCCTCGATAATTACGAAACTACATCGGACCTGGATGAAAATGATACACGCGATATGGAGGATCTCTCGCAACAGGACGAATCAAAAGATATTCAGCGCCAGCTGCAGCGCCAACTACTACAGGCTCAGGAAGCCTACGCCCAATTGCAGGAACTTGTAGGTGAATCCGTAACCTCAGCAAAACCCGGTGCCCTCGTTACAACTGACAAAAATTTGTTTTTTATCGGTCCTTCAATGTCTTCTATGCAAGTCGGTGATCAGGATCTGTTTTGCATTTCTCCGGAATCTCCCGCATTCCTGGTAATGCGCGGGAAAAGATCCGGTGATTCGTTCGAACTGTCGAATGAAACTTACCGCATAACTGGTGTTGAATAGATATTCCTGAAAGGTTTTTTTTCAGGAGTCTGAATTCCATTGTGCCGATTTTTTTTAAACAAAATGTATTTTCATCCTCACCGGATGATTACCTTAGTGCAATTGCACCCCCCCTTATTCTAAACCACTTAATCCTTTCATGTATATGAACCAACTTTCTACGTACACATCTCATTTTCTCCTGAAAGAATCACGAATTCATCTGCGGCATTGCATCAGTGCCTTTTTGATGATTATTGCCACCTCTTCTCTATTTGGACAGGCCACCGAAAGTCGCATTGCACGACAGATTGCTGAACAAAGCATTGTATTTCAAACCTTGTCACTGAAACAGCCTTTGATCCAAAAACAGGGCCGGACTGCCAGTACCGTTACAGCCCGGGCACTATTGCCGGAAGCTAATTTCTTTGTAATGAATGGTATTGCGCTGGAGGATATTCTAAATACAAAACCTGAGTTTGTTTTTATGGATCTCCCTTTGGTAGGAAAATCATCTATCAGGATGAAACTTCAGCGTGCTGAAATTTTTTCATCAACCTTTCAAATATTTACTGCCTCAGATCCGACGACTCCATTTCCATACGAGCGTGGGCAGTATTATTGGGGTGTCGTGGAAGGGGATGAATCTTCGCTGGTTGCGTTATCATTCACTCGTGATGAGATCATGGGATTTATCCAATTAGCTGATCAGCATATGACCTTGGGTAAACTGAAAGATGATGCAGGTCAGACTCACATCCTTTACAAAACAGATGATCTCAAAGAAGATCCGGGTATCAATTGTTTCGTAGATGATTCATATGACGGTTCCATCCGGGATATACCCCAGGATGGGCAACGTGCTGCAGATAATTGTGTGCGCATGTACATCCAGGTAGATTATGACATTTTTGTAAATAAAGGTGGCGTACAGCAGGCAGCTGATTATGTCAACGGTGCCTTTAGCCAGGTGGCCATCATGTATGACAATGAATCCATCAACCTCGTCGTCAACGAAATGTTTGTCTGGAATGTGGTGGATCCGTTCACAGGTCCAGGCACCAGTAATTACCTCGATCAGTTCCGCAGCTATCTGAATGGCAATTTTAACGGCGATCTTGCTCACCTTGTAGGGTATGGGGGCGGAGGTGGTATCGCTTATCTCAATGTACTCTGCAATAGTTTTAATGGCGTTGGATATAGTGGGATTAATTCCACGTATTCAAATGTACCTACCTATAGCTGGACGGTAATGGTACTGACACATGAAATTGGTCATAACCTTGGATCTCCGCACACACATGCATGCGCATGGAATGGAAACAGCACTGCAATCGATGGTTGTGGTCCGCAGGCAGGATATAGTGAAGGGTGTACCGCACCCGTACCGCCTTCAGGAACGGTCATGAGCTATTGTCATCTGATTGGTGGAGTAGGGATCAATTTATTGAATGGTTTTGGCCCTCAACCGGGTGACCTGATACGAAACAGAGTTTATAATTCTTCATGCCTGCAGACATGTGGTCCACCGATACAATTTGATGCAGGCATTACTGCTATTACATCACCTATTTCACTGCCATGCGAAAGCACTGTGTCGCCTGTGGTAACGCTCCAAAACTTTGGTGCTACCACCATGACCAGTGTGACGATATCTTACAAACTTGATAATGGTGCTGTTCAAAATTATGCGTGGACGGGTACGCTGACACAAAATCAAACTACATCTGTTACACTACCGCAAATTTCGTTTGGTGTTGGTCCGCATACATTACTGGCATACACATCAAATCCAAACGGACAAACAGACGAAGTGCCCGGTAATAATCAGAGTAGTAAAGCATTTACATATTATCTTGACTGGTGCGTATGTAATTCTGTTACTGCAGCGATAACACCCAACCCACTCAATCATACAGGCTCCGGATCCAGTAATGCGGGCGTCACTTTAGGAGCAGGAAGCAAGCGGCCTGTATTTACGATTTCAGGTCTTGGCTCCAAAACGGGTGGACCACAACATTCCCGCTATATTGATCAGGTTGTCGTAACTTATGTGGATGGTAACGGTGTCACCATGACATACGGAACATTTTCCGGAACACAACAAAGTACCGTAAATGTATCTATTGTTGATTTTGTCAACAGCATAAATGTTACATTGTCTAATGGCCTTGGAAATAATGGTTTCTCAGGGACCTTGTCAATTTCATTTGCAGCTGTTAGCTATTGCGCTCCTGGTGGCGCGTGTCCCGATGATGATGGTGATGGCGTATGTAATGCGGATGATCAATGCCCCGGTCAGGATGATGATCTGATTGGCACCCCCTGCAATGATGGTGATCCATGCACTGAAAATGACGTGTACTCAAATACATGTGTATGTGCTGGTACCGTAGTTCCCGGTTGTCCCGGTGATTGTGTAGAAAACACAAATAATTTTTCACCTAACCCGCTTACACACGCAGGTGCAGGCCAATCCGTATCGAATGTCTCCCTGCCTGCAGGTAACAGTGAACCGAACTTCGTTATCTCAGGACTTACTGCCCGCACCTCAGGTAACCCTGGCAATCGCTTTATTGAAGAAGTTACAGTCATGTATGTCAACGGCAGTGGCAACACAGTCGTGTATGGTGTCTTCAGGGGCGACCAGGTGAGTACAGTTAATGTGAATATTACAGGTGTTGTACAATCCATATCGCTCACCTTACGGGATGCATATGATGGCAACTCGAGCACGTTACTGAGTGTCTCCATGACACCCGTTACATCTTGTAATAATGGTGGTGCCCTGATAGATGGATCAGATCCGGGTATTGCAAATACGCTGGAATTGTATCCGAATCCAACTTCAGGAGAATTATTTATCCGGTTGGATGCTGCGCCTAAACAGGCAACTGTAAAGATTTATGATGCAATAGGTCAGTTACTTGCTACATCTCAATTTTCAGAAGTTCGGGTGTCGAGAATTTCTCTTTCTTCATTCGGCGTCACCGGTAGTCAATTGGTATTCGTAACGGTTGAGGCTGATGGCAAAATATTTGACATGAGACATGTCATGGTAAGGAATTGATTGCGATGCTATTCGGGGCGTGTGGTACCACGTCCCGAATAGCATTATGGTTTTTTATCCACAAACCAGTTCAATGGATCTTGGGGCCGATCGATCCTGATGATCGATCCGGCATGAGGTTTCTGTTTAAATTCTGTGATTCGGTCCTGCATACATTGTGAACCAATCTGCTTCGTTATGGCAGCTTGCCATAATCAGGGCTATCAGGATTGTATAAAATGTGATTTTCATTGGTTGGAACCTTTATCGATTTGGACTTCTGAGTGACTATACAAGGTTTGGTGCGGGTATTTTTATTTCCTGCACAAAAGCCTTGTTCCGGTCACTTGTTAAAGTTTCGGAAGGTCTATGATTAGTGCGAACATACCCGAATATCTTTTGTTGTTTTAGAGATAAGCTAAAAGTAGATTGTAAATAGAGAACCTGATGAAAGGATGATACTTCTTTGGACAGTCCCGGACATTTCCTTGTTTCTTTATAAAAAAAAGGAATTTATCCGTACTTTGCCCATATTCTCCACGAAGCCAGTCCTGGATCAATTCAGATCCCGCATTACAATTTTATGTACTAACCCTCCCCAACAGGCCAACAGTACTTGAAATCGATTTTGTTATGAAATTTTACCCTGGGTAATACGCCTTCCGGTAAAAATTCTTATGTTGTATGTCCTGATTCTATTTTCTGTCTTTCCCTGATGTGTTACATACTGCATGTGATGGCTGGAATTCAGATAAGGTTTCACCCCCCTGGTAATCAAACACTAAAACCTTATAATTTATTTTTATGAAAAATTCTATACTCTTTAGACCTCTCATGTTCTGTTTATTCAGCCTCTTGCTGAGTGGCAATTTGATAAGTGCAGATGGAATTTCTTTCGGACACGAATTTTCCAAAACAGGAACAAGTGATGTTTCTTGCTATCACCCCACGTGGCTGAATACCTCCAGTATCACCAGTATGTCAGCTA
Organism: Chitinophagales bacterium; assembly: GCA_038203125.1. GTDB lineage: Bacteria > Bacteroidota > Bacteroidia > Chitinophagales > Saprospiraceae > Opimibacter. The sequence goes on along the minus strand of JBBREG010000074.1, from coordinate 5,054 downwards.
ACCTGGATTGGGATCCGGTAAGTGGCGCTACAAGTTATTCTGTTCAATATCGCGTGTCAGGTGGTACCTGGTATTATGTGTACGGCAGTCCATTTGGCAATTCCTGGACAACACTTTCTGGCCTGCAACCCGCAACAAACTATGAATGGCGTGTCAGAACCAATTGCTATTATGGCAATTACAGTGCCTGGTCTTATCCGGAGCCGTTCACCACCCTTGGGTATTCCTGCAGCGTGCCTACATGGCCAAATACGTATTCAATAACTGAGACAACCGCCACATTCAGTTGGTCAGGTGTAAGTGGTGCGGTAAGTTATACTGTACAAACTCGCCTGCCTAATGGAACATGGTATGATGCACCCGGTGGTCCAATTTATAATACATCCGTTACTGTCGGTGGCTTCAGTCCTGGTACAACTTATCAGTGGCGCGTTCGTGCAAACTGCAGCGGTGGCCAATACAGCAACTGGACGTATCCGATCAATTTCACAACTCTTGGAAGCTACTCCTGTAATGTAACCTCCTGGGTGGGTACTATTAATATCACACAGACATCGGCCACATTCGATTGGACGATTGTCACCGGCGCCCTGAATTATTCTATACAGTGGAGAGTTGCTGGAGGCACGTGGTATAACCTGAATGGCGGTCCATTCTACAATACATATGTCAATGTCTCAGGTTTTCAGCCATCCACTACCTATGAATGGCGTGTCAGAACAAATTGTCAGGGCGGCGGATACAGCGAATGGTCAGCCATCGCATCTTTTACAACGCTTGGATATTCTTGTTACACGCCTACCTGGCCAACTACCTCCTACATAACTGAGAGTTCTGCCACACTAAGCTGGGATCCGGTGAGTGGTGCTCAGAGCTACACAGTACAGACAAGATTGCCGAATGGTACTTGGTATAATGTTTCCGGAGGTCCATTTTACAATACCTCAGTTACTGTTAATAATCTCAATCCAAATACGACCTACGAGTGGCGGGTCCGCTCTAACTGCAGTGGAGGCCAATACAGCAACTGGACATATCCAACGAGCTTTACCACGCTGGGAGGTTCTTATTGCTACGCACCGAACTGGCTGAATACGTCTAATATTGGTCAGACAACAGCTACATGGGAATGGTCCGCAGCAGCTGGTGCGATCAGTTATTCTGTTCAATGGCGTTACGCGGGTGGAAACTGGCAAAACCTGTCAGGTGGCCCATGGTCAAATACCTGGCTTAATGTTGGCGGCTTATTACCTGGTACAGCATATGAGTGGCGTGTAAGAAGCAATTGTTCTAACTGGTCATATAGCGATTGGTCATATCCGGATGCTTTCACCACGTTAGGTTATTCGTGCACTACGCCCACATGGCCTACAACTTCTTATGTTACGGAGACATCAGCGACATTTAGTTGGTCATCTGTGTCTGGTGCTCAAAGTTATACAGTACAAACACGACTGCCCAATGGTACATGGTATGACATACCTGGTGGTCCGGTAAATAATACATCAGTAACCGTCAGTGGTTTAAATCCAAATACAACATATCAGTGGCGCGTTAGAGCCAATTGTGGAAATGGAGAATACAGCTACTGGACATCCGGCACTACGTTTACAACACTTGGTCAATCCTGTTATGCACCTAACTGGTTATATACAGCGAATATTACTCAAACCTCTGCGGGTCTTGACTGGAATGCTGTCAATGGTGCTTTAAGTTATTCAGTACAATGGAGAGTATCAGGCAGTAGCACCTGGAATGATCTGGCTGGCAATCCATGGCAAAGCTCATGGGCTGATATCTACGGTCTGCAACCAGGCACTACATACGACTGGCGCGTAAGAAGCAATTGTTCAAACGGACAGTATAGTTCATGGTCTTACTCTGCCACGTTTACCACATTGAGTGGATACTCATGCAGCACACCAACATGGCCTACCACTTCGTATGTCACACAATCTTCTGCGACATTCAGTTGGTCATCGGTATCCGGTGCACAGAGTTATACTGTACAGACTCGTCTTCTGAATGGTACATGGTATGATCTCCCTGGTGGTCCGGTATATAATAATTCAGTAACCGTTAGTGGCCTGAATTCGAATACAACCTATCAGTGGCGAGTGCGTGCTAATTGTGGCAATTACCAATATAGTTATTGGACATCAGCAACAACATTCACTACGCTTGGTGGATCATATTGTAGTGCACCAAATTGGCTATACACTGGTAACATTACTCAAACGTCTGCAACGCTTGACTGGTCATCCGTGAGTGGCGGAGTGAGCTATTCATTACAATATCGTTTAGCTGGTGGCACATGGTGGGATGTATCTGGTGGTCCATGGAATGACACATGGTATTCCTTAGGCGGGCTGCAACCTGGTACAGCATACCAATGGCGTGTCAGAAGCAATTGTTACGGTGGTGGATATAGCGAATGGTCGTATCCTGCCAGCTTCACTACCCTAACCGGATATTATTGTACAACACCTACATGGCCTACTACGTCCGGCATAACAAACACTTCCGCAGTATTTAGCTGGGATGCAGTATCGGGTGCTCAGAGTTATTCACTTCAGACCAGACTTCCAAATGGAACATGGTATGACTTACCAGGTGGACCTTTCTATAACACATCTGTAACGGTCTCCGGTTTTAATCCAAATACGACATATCAGTGGCGGGTGCGGGCGAATTGCGGAAATGGCCAATACAGTAACTGGACATCCGCTACAACATTTACGACTACAGGTGGTGGGTCAAGTTCAGGTAATGACAATTGTGCTGATGCATCTACGCTTTCTGTAGGCAGCAGTTGTTCATATACAGGAGCCACGACTACTGGAGCTACAGCAAGCACTCCAGCACCTCAGGGCAATTGTTCAACGACGGGGTATAAAGATGTGTGGTTTAAATTCACCATGCCAGCTACAGGTACAGCAACAATCCGTACTACAGCAGGAAGTCTTACAGACGGTGTGATGGAACTCTATGAAGGTACAACCTGCGGAGCGCTGACATATCTCGCATGCGAAGATGATAATGTGAATGGTAATAATTCAACTATGCCGGTACTCACATTGAATGCCGCTGCAGGTGCGACCATATATGTTCGTTTCTGGGGTTATTATGGCAGTTCTGGTACATTCAATATTTGCGTGCTGGATTACATGTCTGTCAACTTAGCTGAAAATGATGAAGATGAGGAAGCTATAGATGGTGATCTGTTGGATGAAGTAGAAGTGGAAACAACCGTAGAAGAAATATTCAAGGTTTCTCCATTGCATCATGTTTCTCCAAATCCAACAAGTGACATCCTCAACGTAACCTTGGAGCAAACAGAAGAATCGATTGTTACCGGAGTGGCGATAATGGATCTGTCAGGAAAGATTGTTCTTAGAAAAGATTATCAGTCTAAGGATATCGTTGAGTTCCGGGATCAGTTAGATCTCTCTCGTCTGACACCAGGAATGTATGTCCTTCAGATTTTGACTACTTCGGGTATTGTTACTGAAAAAATTTCAGTGATAGATTAATATCTGATGAGTAGATAAATTAAAAAGAGCCCCGGGAGACCGGGGCTCTTTTTTTGTGCTTCTGGCAAGGCGCACATACCAGAGGGTTTAGATCCCATGATGTATATTTCTCTAAAGCCCGATGTTTACACGGAGACAACATGTTTAAGCAGTAGGTATAAACGTGAAGGTGTTTGCGTATTACAAGGGGGAGATCTGGCCATCCCATGTACATCATATCTGACAATTTTTAGAACTTTACCGCATGAAACGAATTTTCTCTGTACTCGCAATCATTACCATAGTGGGCTGCACCGTCATATCAGGCGGATGCAAATCAAAACCTGTTGAACCTAAAAAGGAGATTATGGCTGTTGATAGCGTATCGAAACCTGTTATTGACAGTCTTAAAATTGTAGTACCAGAGCATCGGGGTGATATGAAATTCACATTTTCAATCTTAATGAGCCAGCCCCTTATTCCGAATGCAGATTTATATGTGACTGAAAAAGAATGGATCCTTGATTTTAATAATGGTACAAAAACAGTTTATACGATTACCAAACCAAATCCCAATAATCCGATATGTGGTCTGGAAGGCGTAGATAATAAAGGAAAATCATGTGTGATTTGCATCACTAACTCAGCAAAGCTGGCGATCCTGCAATTTAAATATGAAAGTGGTGTGTTGACGTACCGTGGAAAACAGGTAGAGTAATATCAGATGCCCCTGTTGAGACGTCTACAAACGCGGATAAACCAAAATCCATAAAAACGAAGATAGACTCATCTAAACGAACCAACTTTCAGACAAATAAAAAGGACCAAAATTGTAAACTTTGGTCCTTTTTATTTGAGGTGTTAAATCTTATGTGTTACCGGCCACTTCTACCGCCACCGCCTTTTCCGCCACTTGTGCCTTTTCCGCTGTCGTTGCCCCCTTTAGTGCCGTTGTTTCCACCATGGTTACCGCCACCGCCAGTTTCGTTATTCTGGTGCCCTTCACGGCCTGAATAATTTCCGGTTCCTGAATTATTGCCAGATCCTGAATCACTTCCTGTCCTGGTATCAATGCCTTTACTTTTTGAGTGATTGCCTGATTCCTGATCGGTAAATGATGCAGTATTTTTTGTGTTCTCGTCAGTATTCACTTCTTCCATACTGTCACTCCGTTTCCCTTTATCACCACCTTTTTGGTTATTAGTTTCGGATGGGTTGCCTGGGTTAGACTTGCGAGGGTTATTTCCGTGGTCTGAGTTTTGATTGCGCTCTGCCATGTTGGGTTAAATTTATCGGTTAGTAAAAATATTTGTCCCGGTAAACTTATAGGCAACCAGGTAATAATGCCTTATACAATACCGAAATAACGTTATAAGGTGAGAACGTGAGAACGTGAGAACGTTATAAGGTGAGAACGTGAGAACGTGAGAACGTGAGAACGTGAGAACGTGAGAACGTGAGAACGTGAGAACGTGAGAACGTGAGAACGTGAGAACGTGAGAACGTGAGAACGTGAGAACGTGAGAACGTGAGAACGTGAGA
>JBBREG010000073.1:0-13875 GCA_038203125.1 Chitinophagales bacterium | reverse complement strand
TTCCATAGATCGCTCAGCCACCTTTGATTTTTCTTCTGATCAGTTGATTCATCTGTTATTTGATAAATCAAAAGGTGGCTGAGCATGTAATGACAGTTGGGTGAGAAAGACTCATTCTTGTTAGGAAATAAAGAAAATGATAGATCAGTGATGTCCAAGCCACCGACGCGCTCAGCCAGGTGGCTTCGACAAGTCAACTGCATGGGCACTGTCTATGTTATCTCTTTACTTCTCACTTGTGTTTGATTTTCCATAGATCGCTCAGCCACCTTTGATTTTTCTTCTGATCAGTTGATTCATCTGTTATTTGATAAATCAAAAGGTGGCTGAGCATGTAATGACAGTTGGGTGAGAAAGACTCATTCTTGTTAGTAATTAAAGAAAATGATAGATCCGTGATGTCGAAGCCACCTTTTATTTATCTTAGAATTCTAAAGTTGAAAACAAATGCCAAGCATGTACATCCTCGAATGTGCTGATGGAAGCTTCTATGCAGGCAGCACCCAAAATCTCGCGAAGCGGTTCATTCAGCATCTGGATGGTGAAGGAGCAAATCATACCAAAAAAAGGTTGCCGGTTAAACTCGTCTACTGCGAATACTTCAATAGGATAGACTATGCATTCGCACGAGAAAAACAAGTACAAGGTTGGAGCCGGAAAAAAAAGATTGCACTTATTGAAGGACGTAATCCTGACTTGCCATCGTTAGCCAGATGCAGCAAAAGACCTTTTCAGAATAAAAGAAAATCTCCAGATGAGGAATAACACCGAAGCCAGGAAAATCCAAGGCGGCTGAGCAGGTATAATCATCGCGATTGGACAACCCCGTCTATTTACTGCATAATGAATCCCAAAAAACACTGATGTCGGGGAATATTATCAAAGTATAGAAAAATCCAAGGTGGCTGAGCAGGTACAATCAATGAGCTGGGACAACTAATTCTATTTACTGCACAAATGAATCCCAAAAAACACTGATGTCGAAGCCCCGACTACTCCGGATACATCTCCTCTACCACTTTCTTATATCGCACTATAATCTCTTTGCGTCTCGGCTTATATGTCGAAGTCAAAAGACCATCTTCTACTGTCCAGCTATCTGCAAGTAAGGAGAATTTTTCAATTCGTTCATGGCTGTGAAGATCCAGGTGATCCAGCACATCCCGGTATAGTTGTATGACTAGTGTGTTGTGTATCATGTATTGCGGTGCTGTCCAGTGAATTCCTTTTTCTACACAGACTTTTTGTAATGCTTCAAAATCAGGAATGATCAATGCAGTGGTATACGGCTTCATAAATCCGATGATCATTGCCTGCTGGATTACGGGATGATGTAAAAGGGTTGCTTCAATTTGCGCAGGTGAAATGAATTTTCCCGAAGCATGTTTGTAAATATTGGATTTGCGATCGGTGATCACCAGGAAATCTTCTTTCTCCCAGCGACCTATGTCACCTGTATGCAACCAGCCATCCTGTATAACTTGCCGCGTAGCTTCCTCATCGCGATAATAGCCCAGCATCACGTTTGGGCCTTTCACTAATACCTCGCCGTCGTTTGCGATTTTTACTTTTACGCCCGGAAGTGGAATGCCTGCAGTCCCCCGGCGATGACCTCCTGGCTCAAAACGATTGATCGATACCACTGGTGATGCTTCTGTAAGGCCATAGCCCTGCCGGATTTGAATCCCACTTCGTTCATAAAGTTTTTCAACCTTCGGATCGAGATATGCTGCACCGGAAATGATTCCCTTTATTCGCCCACCCATTTTTTTCTTCCAACGCTTGATGATCCATTGATGTGCAATGATGCTACCTACATGGGATATAATTCCTTTATCGGTTTTCTCCCATGCATTATAGGCCCATCGCGTAAGCCAGGATGCTTCCTCAATCCGTTCTTCCATAATAGCTGCGAAACGTTCCAGGATCAGAGGCACGCTTGTAAAATAATCAGGTCGTACATCTTTCAGTGCCCACAATGCATAACGATAGCTATCGATGAAATAAATATTCGCACCGGTTGCCAAATAGACATAACAAACTATACGTTCGAAAATATGACTCAATGGTAGAAAGCTAATCACCCGTGTACCGGGCGTGAATGGAACCAATGATAAAAGCGACAACAGATTTGAAATAACGTTGTAATGTGAAAGCATTACCGCTCTGGGTTCGCCTGAAGACCCGGATGTATGAACAATGGTAGCAATATCATGCTGTTGAATTCCATCTCGTATTACATTTAATTTTTCAAGGTCTTCATCTGTTACATGTGATGGAGATTTGGTTAACTCGTCGAACGAAATGGCTGGAAATGTAGTCGACTCATTTTCAGGATTAGATTTTCCCGAATAAATAAACAAGGAAGGTTCAATACGTTGAAGAATTGTATGCATCTCTTCCTTCCGGAGTGGAAAAGATAGAGGTACTGAAATCGCTCCAATCTCCATGATCGCCATATCCGTTGCTATCCATTCAATGGAATATTTTTCTGTTTGAAGGATGATCATATCACCCTTTGCCATTCCTTCTGCCAATAATCTAAGAGCAATGGTATGCATAAGATCAACCAACTGGGAGCTGCTGACTCTGGCCTGAATGCCCTGTCTCCACAAAGCTCCTGCCACAGGTTGCGGATGTTGGCTGGCCTGGTAAGTTGGGAGATCAAATAAAAATTGGAACGATTGCATGCGGTAAATTAAGAAGACCGGTAGATTATAGCAATTCATTATGAAATTCATTTATCACCGCAATAGCTCGATAATTTCACCAACTCAAAATGTTGACCAAAAGTTATAGTTGCAAAATCGATTTACCGACGTAGGTAATCCTAAAAAAGAGTGATGAATTTTTGTCCGTTGTGTTAAAGTCACAACAAATGAAGTGAATGCTTGTACTTACAATAGAATTAATAGACGCGCATGAAAACTCTTATATTATTCGCACTTTTTATTCTCTCATTAGGAGCTTGTACTAAGTCCGAAAATCTGGTTCTACCATCATTAAACCAATCCTGGCAGGAAATTGAGCCGAAAGACATATATCAACTGGAAGGCAGCACATTTACACAATTCCAACTTAACAGGGACAATACGTTTATTTTAATAAATCATACGTGGACAGATGCATTGCCTTTTGATGATCCATGTAGGGGAATAGACACCTATTTTGCTTTTGGAACGTATTCTTACTCATCAGACTCGCTCTATCTGGATGGATGTTACAGTGATGACCTTTTCAAAACCTGTACGGCTACTTGTACAGGAGAGACCAGTTTTATGGAAGCGTATCACTACATCCTTACTGGTCGCACATTAACACTTAATCCGGAAGAACACCCAATGGTTCGGAGAGTACTTGAAGAAAGGGTTGAGTAGCTTATCTTAATTTTTCCTCCAGGACCAGAATGGACGTATCGTTGATAATATATGGTGATATTTTCTGAATATCCGAATAGTCAAATACAGCAAATGTATGACCATGTGATTGCAGTGAATCTAAGACCACGCTGTCGGGAAAAAAATGATAGGCTGTCAAATCCTGGAAAAACATAAGTTCAATATTTTCAAACGAACGCGTATTTAGGAAGACTCTACCCTGAAGCTTTTCTGTATCCAGGTCCTTAAAGATTGACGTGTTGTGGATTTTCTTATTTCGCTGTTCATTAAACGATGAGCGTTCATGAGCGATATCCCAGGGCTTCCATAAGGATAGTGATAGAATGCATGTTACACAAGCAATAATCACTTTGCGTGAAGCTAATGATTTCTTTTTTGTAACCCATACCACACTCTGATACAATCCAAATGCAGCAGCCATCAAAACGATACCTGCTACCGGAAGTACATAAGAGGGCATTTTTGTTTTAACGGGTATGGAAAAAAATAAATATACAACCAGGACCATCGCAAGCAAAGCAATGGAAAGATTCTTATCAATGGATTTTGACTTCAGTAACAAGAAGAATCCGACCAGGAAGAATATGAGAATTTCAAAAGTATAAATGTTTGGAAAAAAGAGTACATGATACCATGCACTTCCCGGATGCCCCATGGCATCAAAAAAATGCATGCTGTTGAATTCCTGTACAAACCCACTCTCTAAAGGAAAACGCTCGTGAATATACAATTGCCACGGAAGGAAAATGATGCAAGCAATACCTACAGAACCTATAATGTGGATATAGGACTTCACTTCATTTCTTGTTTCCCTATTGAGTAATATAAATAGACTCCAACCACCATAGATCAACATGCCAGCCAGCCATTTATTCAGGATCGAGAGTCCTACAAACATGCCAATGACAGCCGGCCAAGTCCATGACGAACGACTATTCAGATATTTAAAGAACGCCCAAATACTGCAGGTGATGTAAAATAAAAATGCAATGTCATTATGATCGAGACTATTCCGTCCGGTTATCAGTTCAAGAACGTAAAAATGAAATGTCGCGAAAAATGCGGTAATGAATGCGATTGAATCATTTTTCAACCATAACCGACTCATATCATAGACCAGCCAAACGAAAATCGTACTCAAGATTAGTGAAGGCAGTCTAAGGGCAATCACATTCGTCCCAAAAATTTTCATCGATAGCGCCATCTGCCATAGGAACAAAGGTTGTTTATTGAGCCACACATGATTATAACTCCAGTCCCGATAATCATACGCCATGATGTGCTCTACGAATAACATTGGACGGAACGGAGTGGTCATCATATGTTTAGCAACTAGCGCGTGAAATCGCTCATCCCATTCATGGAGATATGGATCGAGGCAAACCATTAGAAATCGGACAAGAAAGGCGCTTGTCAGGAGGAGGAATATTCCGGTATTCTTTTGATCCTGTACAACGAACATATAGATAGCTGCTAATGCTGGTGCAGCAGCTACTAGTAAACCTAACCATGTGGAGCTCTCGTTGAAGATCATAAGGTGATGATCTGTAAGGTAAAAAACAAGTAGAAAGAAGGTAAAAATGCAATATAAGACTTTGATAAACAATTAGTTATGACAGTGTGCCACACCTAGGTTTGCCACACTGTCATAATGTTCACATTTTTCAGGGCCTTATATATTTAACACCTTGTGAATTTTGATTCAAATGTTTACTCCATTTTCTATCGTTCATGTCCTCTCCAAAGGTTAATCCAAAATGAAATTCTATAACATTTATTTGAAATTTTACACAGCAGGAGAGGTCGGAAAAAATACCTTTATATGTTGGACATTCAGAGCACCGGAATGCTTGCCAAGTACACCAATTTTTATCGTTTTAGTTAACGTAATAAAAGCAGAATCATCCCATGAGGAAGAAGAAAGCAGCCTCACTTGGTGAAAATGGAGTTATGGATACGCTGGATGTATCGCACGTCATTACACCACCAGTAGAATCAAAAAAACCGGTGCTAAAAGCGCCCGCACAGTTACCTCCCATCAGGTCCTCCTGGACCAAATCGATGGACAGGTCGATCAGTGGGAACTCCTCCAGGTCCTAAGCGAAGTCCGAAATGGAAATTTCGCTGTCCGCATGCCTATCGATAATATCGGCGTCAGCGGAAAAATATGTGATACACTCAATGAGATCATCGCGATGAATGAACGGATGATTCAGGAATTCACGAAAGCAGGTACCACAATTGGTAAGCAGGGAAAACTCACAAAGCGTATTGAATTACCCTATGCACGAGGTGCATGGATTACAGGTATTGATTCATGGCTCCCGTCGTCCGTATCTACAGCGAGCCTGACCCCATATTGATCGAACGAACGCAGTATGGGGAAAGCTATGCATACTATAGAATTTATGTGACCGATAACGGTATCGGATTCGATCAGAAATATGCCGAACAGATCTTCGAGATTTCTAAGCGTCTCCATCATCATGATGAATACGAGGGTACCGGGATTGGACTGGCATTCTGTAAAAAGATCGTCGAGCAACAAGATGGATTTATTTCAGCCCGCAGTGAACCTGACCAGGGTGCTACATTCATTGTCTCCCTCCCCTCCAAATCCACGCTGAAAAAAGAAAAGGAAGCAGCAAGTTTTAACTAGCCCGCAGGGATTTTTGCCAGAATCGGGAATTATTACCTATATATGTAGGGAAATAGCCTTTGGATTTCCTTATGGAAAATGGTGTAGTGCGTGATTTATTTGTGCTCCTGGCAGATGACGATGCGGATGATCGTATGTTTTTTCAGGACGCCATTGAAGAGATTGAGGTACAAATTAACCTTGTCACAGTCAAGGATGGTCAGGAACTTATGTCTTTTCTGGAGCGTGAGGCGATTATGGTTCCTCATGTCCTCTTCCTGGATCTGAATATGCCCTTTAAGAACGGACTTCAATGTTTGCAGGATATCAGGAGCAATTCATCCATGACGGATGTGTGCATCGTCCTGTATTCTACCACAGCAAGGAAAAGTGATATCAATGCAGGATTTGACTGGGGGGCTAATTTCTTCATCCGCAAACCCAGTTCATTCACGGAACTCAAACGGATCCTATCGAAATTATTCACCCTTGATCTTAAAAGTTGTATGAAACCTGAAAAGGAAGAATTCCTTTTTAAGCTGTAACGATGATTCTTTCGGTATACCCGGTTAATTTCACCTCCTGATTCATGAGTCTTCTCCGAAAACTTGCAGGTGAAACTGCTATTTATGGTCTGGGTTCCATCCTGAGCAGGGTCCTCAATTATGTTCTCTTTACATTCTATCTGACGCGTGTCTTCAATGCTGAGCCAGACCGGTTTGGGATCTACAAAGAACTTTATTTTTTTGTCGCGATATTTCTGATCATTCTATCCTTCCGGATGGAGACGACGTATTTCCGGTATGCGAAGGAGCATCGGCCGACTGTTACGATGATGTCGATGTCCTTTTTGACGACATTGGCTGGTTTGTTTTTGGCGGGTGTCTGGATTTTTAAAAATCAGATTGCCGTGGCACTCGATTATCCCGACATGGCTACGCATCTTGTGATGTTGGGATGGGTTTTATTTTTTGATGTGTTGAGTGCTGTACCCTTTGCTGGTCTTCGTCAGCAAAATAAACCCTGGGTGTTTTTAGGATTGAAGCTGGGTTCGATCCTGGTCAATCTAGCATTCGTATTATTTTTTCTGGAAGTATTACCCGGGCTTGCTCAGCAAGATGGATTTTGGAAGCGTATCTATCGTCCTGATGATAAATTATTTTATGTCTTTTTAGGCAATCTGATTGCCAGTGCGCTGACCTTACTTTTCCTGTTGCCGTTATTGCGGAAACAACAACTGGCCTGGGACATTTCTTTTTTGAAACGAATGCTGCGATATGCATGGCCGTTGGTGATCGTGGGCATTGCAGGTGTGATCAATCAGTCTTCGTACATCACCTTTCAAAAATATCTTTTACCAAATTCGTTGATGGAAAATTTATCTGATGGCGGTGTGTTTGCTGCAGCTGCGTCTTTGGCCGTTCTGTTAAATCTTTTTACCGTAGCATTTAATTATGCAGCAGAGCCCTTTTTCTTTGCTCATAAGGATCGGGAAGATGCACGACAGGTGTACGCGGATGTTGCGCTGGCCTTTACGATTGTAGGGGCACTGATGATGCTGGGCATCTTGGCGTACATGGATCTGGTCCAGTTGCTCATCGGAAAAAATTTCAGGGAAGGATTGTATGTCGTACCCGTATTGTTGCTATCATTCCTGGTGCTGGGGATCTATTATAATTTCTCCACCTGGTATAAGCTTGCTGATAAGACAATCTATGGCGCGTGGATCGCGGGGCTCGGAGCCGTGATGACGATTATTTTAAATATCGTTTTGATTCCGCGATATCATGTGATGGGTAGTGCTTGGGCCGCATTGATTTGTTATTTGTTTATGTGCGCGGCTTCATATGTGCAGGGTCAGAAATTTTTTCCCATCCCATACCGGGTACCACGTATGATCATGTGGATTTTGATGGCACTTGGTTTTTTCTTTCTGATGAATGTGCTGCGGCAGTTTTATGCTGAAAGTTTGACATTGATCCTGCTGGTGAATACGACGCTGATTGTGGGGTATGTATTTCTGGTGTATGTTTTTGAGAAGGATCTGTTGAGGCAGATAATACGTAGAGGCTGATGCTGGTCTACTTGTGCGACTCCTTCAGAGTCGAAGGGTGGAGCTTTTTTATTCCACGAGTTTCACCCGTGGTTATTGGCATGCAACCCCTTCAGGGTTAAAAAGTTCTTAGTGACATGCAACCCAATTAGGGTTAAAAAGTTATTTCCCGTGTTTCTCACGTCCCGGCATAATCAAAAATCAAAAATCAAAAATCAAAAATATTTTTACTCCTTTCTAACATAAGCCGCAATTCGACTCGCCTTCCTTGCCGGCATCCACGCAGCAAGCGTACCGATGACAAATACAGTTAGCCCGACGATCAGCATATCCTTCCAGCGCAACTCGATGGGATATGAATCGACCACAAAACCCTCAGGGATGGGCACGATGCCGTATTGTTTTTGAAGGATATAAAATCCTAACGCAATTAGGATCCCGACCACGAATCCGATCAGGCAGATCAGCCAGCCCGAACGCATAAATATTTTTTTGACATCGGCAGGTGCACTCCCCATCGATTGAAGGATGGATATATCTTTTCGTTTGTCGAGGACGATCATCCACAATGCGCTGACGAGATTGAAGGAAACAATGATCAATGTGAGTGACACAACAGCAAACGAGATCCATTTTTCAATATTCATCAGTTTGAAAAAGGAAGCGTTCTGTTCATTCTGATTTTTTATAGTGACAGGGATTGAAAATAATCCTGCGAGTCGTTCTTTGATCTCATCATTGTCAGCATCCGGTGTCAGGCGAATTTCAATTCCCGAAACGGTGTTGGGTGCATCCAGTAAATCCTGTATGAACTTGAGGGATACAAATACATACTGATAGTCATAATCCTGCTTGATCGAAAAGCGTCCGATAGGATAGGCATATTGCACGTTGAAGGCATTATCGAGTGGACCACGTTGTTTGCGATTCGGCAGGTAGATCGCAATTGTTTCATACGGATTGAGATGATCGACATTGAGTCGTTGAGCCAGCCCGGCTCCAAGTATGGCCATCTCAATGGTGCCCTTGTGCAACAGAAATTCACCATCCAGTAATACGCTATCAATATTAGCTACATACCGAAATTCATCATCCACACCTTTCAGCGTACAGATATCCTGATTCCCTTTATAATCTAGTAATGCAGTTTCCTCCAGCGTGAGACTAAACGCTGCTACTTCAGGCCATGATTTAATCGTTGCCAATGCAGCAGAATCTGGTTGAAATACCTTGCCCTCTCGTGGCGTGACTTTCAGGTCAGTGTAGATAGAATTGTATAACCCTTTCAACAGATCTTCAAAGCCATTAAAAACAGAAAGAATCAGCAAGAGTGCAGCAGCACCAATGGCAATCCCTATCGTTGATATACCCGTAATGATATTAATCGCCTGGAAGCTTTTTTTTCCAAGGATATACCGCCAGGCAATCATCAGGGTATAGGATCCTTTCATCCGGTGATCAGTTCCGGTGTATAAGCATGATACCCTTTGATCGCTTTATAGGCCCTACGATGGATCCGCTCCCGGATGTTGTAATTGCTTAACGTTACATTGTTCATCTTCGGATAGGTGCGATTGGACAAGAAAACATACGTAAGATCATTCACAGGATCATTCCATACGCAGATGCCTGTGAATCCTGTATGGCCATATGTTTTTTTGGATGCCTCCGCAGCCATCAATTGGTTTTTATTCCAATCCAGTTCTTTCATGTCAAAACCGATACCGCGGCGGGTAGACTTTTCAAAACGTGTGGTAAACTCATGAAGGATATCTGCATTAATATATTTCCTGCCACCGTACTCACCATCATTCATCAACATGGTAAAAAATACACCGAGGTCATGTGCATTTGAAAAGAGTCCCGCATGACCACTTACGCCGCCCATCATGGCAGCAGCCATATCGTGTACATACCCATCAAGCTCCTGGCACCGGAAATATTCATCGATCTCAGATGGAACTATCTGTGAAGGATCGAACCGTAATAAAGGCTTATAGCCCAGCCGGCGAAGTCCCAGAGGTTTATAAAATACACTATCCACATAATTGTTAATCGTGATGCCTGTCTGATTGCGTATGATCTCCGGCAACATAATAAATCCAAGATCACTATACACATAGGTTCCCTCCCTGTTCAATCCGCTTCTGATAATCTGCCGCCGGATCGTATCTAAGTAACCCAATTCGAGATACATGTGATCTGCCACACAAATTGGGAACTGCGAACTCGGAATCGGTTGATAGATATCGTCAAAAACATTCGGAATGGAACGGTTCTGCGGAAGGGTGCTTTCATAAAACGGGATCCATGATTGCAAGCCGGCATGATGCGCCATCACTTTGCGGAGCACCATGTTTTCTTTATTCGTAGTTCGAAGCCATGGCAGGTATTCACCGAGCGTGTTGTCAATCGATAGTTTTTTCTCTTCCACCAATCGCATCACAGTTGGCGTAGTAGCTGCTACTTTGGTAACCGATGCAATGTCATACAGATCCGTCAAGCGGACGGAGTCTTTTCCTTTATAGGTATGCTTGCCAAATGATTCCTCATAGATGATCCGTCCGTGCCGGGCTATCAGTACCTGGCATCCGGGTGCTGCACGTACTTTGATCATCTGCCCAACAATATTTTTGATTGCATTGAGGCTGTCGGATATCATCCCCACACGTTCCGGTGGACTGTATCCAAGACGCCTCAGTGACGGAGTGGTAAAGCCATGGTCCACTGGGAAAATATTACTGGCGGTGATCGGAAGTGTTCCTTTAAAACCAAATACGCCTGCAATGCCTTGTGCTGTAATATCCTCTGTTTCGGGGGTGTCCTCATAGGACATGATGAGATGATCAATATTTTCAAAATATTTCAGACTATACGGACTACCAAATACAACGACTATAAGATCCTGCTGCTGACGATTAATATTCTGGATAAATCCGAGTATTTCTTTTGTTAAACCATACATCTCTGCAGGTTTGTTACTAACATGGTGAACAGCGATAATGACACGCTGATATTTTTTTAACTCATTAATAATATCGGTTTGATTAACTCCTTCCAGCGATTTTGGAAATGAATAATTTGTTGCCTGAATGTAACTGGCAAGTCGCGTCTGGAATGGCGTAACCTTGGTGCTTCCAATTGATACAGTCGCATACCGCACATCATCAAGATTCACGAGCGGGATCAGCGCGCGTTTATTTTGTGCAACCGTAATTGAACCTTCAATCAGTTTATGCTTGACTCCAATGGCATATGGATCAAATGCCATCTTAGCCGCATACTCCGGCGTGGGAAGTACGAGGTTATCCAGACCTAATTGATATTTAACGGTCAGGATTTTTTTTACTTTTTCATCCAGGATTTTTGAATCCAGTTTCCCCTTTCTAAATCCTTCCTTTAATGCCGTATAGGCCATGACAATGTCAGTTGGCATCAATAACAAATCATTTCCTGCCTGGAAGGCCATCACTGCAATTTCGCCTGCACTATAATGATCCGTGACACCTTTCATCTCCAGCGCATCTGTGATCACCAGGCCATTAAATCCCATTTTTTCCCTTAGAAGACCATTGATGGCTTTCTCACTGAGGGTAGTCGAGAGATTAGGTGTGTTATCAATAGCGGGAACATGAAGATGCGCCACCATGATGCTGGGGATACCTGCATTGATGAGTTGCTGAAATGGATATAACTCCACTTCATGCAGGCGATCCATCGTATATGGAATGACAGGCAAATCAAAATGGGAATCGACACCCGTATCACCATGACCTGGAAAATGTTTTCCACAAGGTAGAATTCCCGCCGCCTGTAATCCTTTCATGTAAGCAATGGCGTGCGATGTTACATTTTCTCTTTTTTCACCAAAGGAGCGATCCCCAATGACCGGATTCAATGCGTTATTGTTGACATCTGCAACAGGAGAAAAACTAAAATTGACACCCACTGCTTTGAGTTGTTTCCCAATTGCAAAACCCATTTCTTCCACATCCCCAATATTCGGATTTGCACCCAACATCAATTGTCTTGGAAATGAAAGTGCTTTTTCTTTATGTCGCATCCCCAATCCCCATTCCGCATCCATGGCAATGATGAGGGGAATTTTACTTTGCTTCTGATAGGAGGCAGTTAATGCTGCCTGCTTAGCTGGCGTACCCTGGAAAAAGCACATGCCACCCACATTATATTTTTTGATTTGACTTTCTACGTACTTGATATGATCATCGCCCAGATCAGAATGAGCGCGGATAATAAAAAGTTGTCCGATTTTTTCATCTAATGACATTGATTTGTAAATCGAATCCACCCATGGCGTAGTAGTTGCATCCTGGCCAAACAAGATATGACCCGACGCGATAAGACCAAACAGGATGATACATTTTATTTTCCTCATAATAAGCTCATTGTTTGTTTTGCAACTGCGGGAGATTTGGATCGAGTTCACGCGCTTTTGCAAAACTTGCATTTGCATTGACCTCATCACCTATTTGTCGGTACGCAACGCCCAGGTTAAAATATCCGGATGCGTTCGTAGGTGCGAGTTCAAGTTCTTTTTTAAAATATGTAATCGCCTGCTGGGACTCTCCTTTCTGACCATAGGCTACACCCAGGAGGTGATAGGTCTGGAAATCATCGGGGATCAACGTAACAGCTTCCTGTAATAACGTAATCGCACCCACCAGATTATGCTCTTTTTCACCCTTGATCCGACCCGACTCACGAAGTGCAACTCCGAGATTTCGTTGTCCCTCTGTATAATTCGGGTCAATCTGAAGTACATGCCGGAAATACCGGATAGCCTCGTCATGTTCCCCCAGGTGAAAGTGGCTGTTACCGAGTAACAGATAACTCAACTTATAGTTCGGATGGATCTCAAGGGCCTGTTTTAAATATCCCTGGGCATCCCGCAACATTTTGTTCTTAATGCCCTCCTCTTTTTCTTTTTCTGCGGATGTCACCAGGTCACCACCCATGGCATTTAACAACTTGGCGCTGCGGGTGGAGGTATGAATGTCTGTAGTAAAGAGTGTGTGATTATCTTTCCACACCCTACTTCGCGCAAGAGTCCAACCACCAAATCCAAGAAGGATAATCGCCAGGCCAGCCATCGCGATTGATTTTTTTCCACTGTCCATCAATTTTGCAAAAGCCAGACCAACAATAAATGCAAAACCAAACGATGGAAGAAATGCAAATCGCTCTGACATATTAGTACCAATCGGAAAAACAATATTTGACGTGATCGACATTGTCATGATGTAGAATAATATACCGTATGCCCACCATGATCGTGTCTTCAGTCCTTTTACGACAACATATAAAAGTGCAAGCCACATGAGAGTGTACAGGATCACCATGGGATTACTCCAGGACTGTATTTCAATCTGGCGTGGATAATAATCATGCGTCAGCGGATATGGGAAGACAAGGAGTTGCACATACTTGCCCATCGTGTACATGATGGTGGATGACTTTTCCGCGAAGGTGAGGGGCAGGTATCGTCCGTTTTCAATTTTGAGGAATGGATTGTTCATCAGTTCCATCGGGGTGTTGCCTTTCTCCCAGCCTGTCACGCTGCCGCGTAATACAAGGAATAGAATACTCGCGACGACGATGGGCATCAGACCCTGCAGCCATTTGACATCTTTATTCTTTGAATACCACCATAGCGTCATAGGTACGACGCCCAGCATGGTGATGACATTTTCTTTGGCGAGCAGGCCGAGAAAAAATAAACCCAGTGCGAGTAGACGATATTTCCATGGATTGGTGTCACCGATACT
>JBBREG010000072.1:0-14056 GCA_038203125.1 Chitinophagales bacterium | reverse complement strand
TGAGTACCTCGTCAGGAGATTGTAGGTCACCTGCGACATCCCGAGGTCCAGGCAGATATTCTCCTGATAGACGATCTGAAGTGCCGGGGTATATCTGAAGACCACGTAAAAATCCGGGCGCAATAAATTGAGGATTGGGTGCGTGGAAAAGATCGATTTCCAGTCCGGAGAAATTTCAGATGGGATTTCATACCCGGCTCCCGCGGAGTGGGCGACCCGAAGCTCTCCGGTGAAAGGAGATATTGCCGAGGAATAGGACCTGTTGGAGAATTGGTTTTGAGTTGTCATTGTCGTAATTCTTTGAGTGAGGAAAAGCCAAAATTTTGACTGACTCAAAGGTGGGCGAGGTGCATGTTCACCCCTCTGGACTGGATGACCTAAAAGGAGGATATATGTTTCTTTCGCTTGTTCATGACTAGCACTCATGTCTTATCAGGATGAAACATTGAATGTAACGTATTGATTATATGTCACTTACGCGAGTCGCTGGGAGATATCCCAAATTCCTGGGCAAAGCAGCGTGAAAAATAATTGGGGTCTGTGAAGCCAACTTTATAAGCTACTTCCGTGACATTGAGCTCATGTGATTGGAGCATTTCCCGCGCCGCCAATAGTCGTATCTGCCGAATAAAAAGGGAAGCTGAGAGGCCTGTCAGTGCTTTCAATTTTTTATGTACCTGTGTCCGGCTCAGGTAAATAGACCTGCATAGTTCATGGATACCAAACTCGCTGTCATCCAGATGATGAAATACGATATCTCTTACACGTCCCACAAATTCATCCTCACGTTTTTTGATGCTATCAGTAGGTACGTCGGGTGAGAGGCTCTCCTGGGCATACCGTTCCTGTAACTCCTGTCGGCTTTCCAGCATATTCTTAATCTGAAGCCGCAATTCCGTTTTATCAAAAGGTTTTGCCAGGTACAGATCAGCACCACTTTCAAGACCGGCAACGCGTGATGGGGTGTCTGTGCGGGCGGAGAGCAGGATGATCGGTATGTGACTGGTGATCTCGTGTGCTTTGAGTTCCCGGCATAGGGTGAGTCCATCCTTCACCGGCATCATGACATCGCTGATAATAATATCAGGAACAGATTCGATGGCTTTTTCGATACCCGATTGTCCGTCCTTACGGAAGGTAAGGTGAAAGGCATCCCCAAGGCATACCTGTAGAAATTTAATGACATCCACATTGTCCTCCACAATAAGCACATCAGGTAATTCGCCGGATGCCTCACCTTGCTCATCTTCTTCCAATAATTCTGGTGCTGTTATGAAACCGGGTGCGATCTTATTGATCCTGGATTTGAACAAGTCTGTGTTGACCGCTTCAGCGTTTGAATACTGCGGTATCGTAATGGTAAACTGTGTGCCTTTTCCCATAGTACTTCTGACTTTAATGTCACCTTCCAATACACGGACGAGTTCATGGACAATAGATAAACCAATGCCGGTCCCGAGATTTTTACCTGTATCATCTGCCTGGAAAAAGCGCTCAAAAATATGTGTGAGATCTTCTTCCGGAATACCTTTGCCTGTATCTCTTACAATGATCTCGAGTGTTGTGGAATCTTCTTGTATTCGGGACGTGAGTTGTACATATACATTCCCATCTTCCGGCGTGAAGCGAATAGCATTCGACAGTAGGTTAGAAAAAATGGAAAAATATTTATCCGGATCATAATCCATAAGGATCTCCTCTTCTTCACATAAAAAGTGAAGCGTAATCTTTTTTGTTTCCGCATGTCCGCGAAAGGCATCGACGACGTAACCTGAATAAGATACGATGTCTCCATGGACCATATTGACAGGCAGGGATCCATTTTCCAGTTTGCTGAGATCCAATATCTGGTTGATGAGGTTTAATAAATTACCTGCATTGCGTGTAATCATTTCAGAACCTTCTTCCAGCCATCGTTTTGGATTTTCACGGATTACTTCGGACATACCTGAGATGACGGTCAAGGGGGTTCGTAATTCATGTGTCAGGTTTGTAAAAAACCTTGACTTAAATTGTTCGAGTCTTTTTATTTTCTGCTGTTCCTTTTCGATGGTCTTTAGTGCCAGGAAATTGGAAACTCTCAGGTTGTAATCGAATGTGTCAAAGAAAAAAGTGATCAGAGAAAGGAATACAATTTCATAATACATGGCAATTTTTGGATAGCTTTCCGGCACCTCTTTCTTTAGATACACCACCATGATCATGGGTGGCAGTGTGAACATGTAAAAAATCATAAGCTCTTTAAATGACATGGAGAACATCCAGCTGAAGATGAAAATGAAAGCAAAGAACATGACAAGGCCATTCCTGTCAATAAAAACTACAAGCGTCATGCCGAAGAGAAAAATAAATGTCATGACGACCATGCCCCATATATGGATTCCTCTCCGGAGTCGTGTAGAAATGACCCATTGCTTATGAAACGTCATCGTCCAGACCGGCAGGATGTAGATCAATCCAAAAATGTGGAAATAAAACAGGATGCGGGTGGTTTCCCTTTCCTCAAATTCACCCGATAACATGCGGCTGATATCCAGAGGAAACAACAGGACACTTACAAGTAAACCGATGTAGGCACCTACTTTGATCCTGTCAATGCTTTCGATGTCTTTGTATTCTATAAAGGCTTTTTCAAGGCCGGCGGGGAGGTCGCGTCGAAATTTTAAAATCCTGCGGAGATAGAGGATGGTGCGGTTACTATTCCATTTCGTAGTGGACATGTGAGGCATGTTGGGCAATTGAAGAGAGGGATCAAATTAAGGAGAATCTTTAGTGGTGATATCCCTATAAATGGTGATATAGGGAATATGATCGACGGTTGAACAGGATAAAAATGTGGCCAAATTATATTTCGATAATAAAATGTGAATATACTACAGTATTAATGTTTTATGTAATGTATATAGTTGTGATTATTAAATTATTAACTTAAATTTTAAGCCTAATCCTCGATTCAAAATTTTCATCACCTCCCCACCCTTTGCACCCCTATAATCAAACTCCTTCCTGCCTGGTCCAAACACCAAACTTAGTCCCACCTTATCACCATCCCAACCCTTACGCTCTTCAACCCAGGTGATTCCCTATCCAAAATCAATATCGACCCACTCGATTAAGAATGCTTCCGTCTGGAGAATCATAGCACAGCCAACGCTAAAATTCTTACACCCATTACGATAATCATCATGAATGGACTACCAGAGACAATGATGCGGACAATCAATACGCGACGATGCTTTAGCAATCGATTTGAGTACACTGAGTCCACCTACATACCGGCGATCAGAAAGGATGAAATACATGCAACCTCGACACACATATTCAGTCAACCATTCCATCAGGTTTGTCAGAATGATTTTATATGTTAGCAAGTAATGAACAACCTCAACTATAAAAAATATTTCCTGATCACATTGGTAGGTGCTCTCAGTATTAGTGCGCTGATTGGTATTTATATCTTCCTCGCAGGTGACTTTGGCGAAACAGAAGGGCAAGTCCTTGCCACCACCCTCTCCCTCGGCGGGCATAGTTTGCTCGGATTATGCTGCGCCACGGGTCTCAATAAACCCCGATTTAGCACCTATGCGAAGATCGGCATGACCTGTGCAGTGATTGGATTTTTTCTTACCGTCTCCATTATTTGGGAAATACTGGACGGAGATGATACCTGGATGACCACAGTTACTTTTTTGATCCTGGCATTTAGTTTTGCGCACGTAGCACTATTGTTACTTATCCGCCCTAAAACAAAAGTCATCAGGATATCACTCATCGCTACCATAGTATGTATCGGCATCGTTGCTCTCATGCTGATCAAATCCACATTCAATGAATACAACGAAGATGATTTGTATTTCCGCCTGTTAGGTGTTTTTGCCATCCTGGATACATTGGGCACACTCACCACGCCCATCATGAATAAGATCTCCGAGGATAAAAAATTCTGGAGAAGAGGTGGTTATTCCAGTCACCTCCACGATGGAAGCAGACAAGTAATATGATAACGACGTACATAGTTACCGTCTCTCACGCTCTCATTCCTCTCACGCGCTCACTTCTCTCACAGTGAAGCTACGCACAGACGTACTCATCATCGGCGCCGGACCCACTGGCCTAATGGCAGCTAATCAGCTTGCACGTTTTGGAACTGACTTTATCATCATTGATCAGAAAGATGGTCCGACAAAACAATCACGTGCCATCGCAGTCACATCCCGCAGCTTAGAGATCTACCAACAGATGGGTCTTATTGATGACATCCTCCGCGATGGCCAGCCGATTAAATCTTTTAGTGTATACCATGAAGGAAAACGTCAGGGAGAAGTTGTGCTGGGAGAAATCGGCCATGGACTCTCAGAGTTCAATTACTTTATGGGATATGAGCAGAGTAAAAATGAAGAGCTTCTGTACAGGAATCTCAGGGCCCAGGGAAAAGATGTAAGCTGGAATACAGGCTTCGTGTCTCTGTCAGAAAATGAGGAAACTATACGTGTTATTGCATTATCCGGACAGGAAGAAGTTACGATCACTGCCAGCTACCTGATTGCATGTGATGGGGCCAACAGCCCGGTCAGGCACCAATTAAAAATGCCGTTTGTGGGCGGCACCTATGAGAATAAATTTTATGTCGCGGACACAATCCTGAAATGGAATGAAGGGTATGAACGACTCTCAGTTTTCCCGGGTGATAAAAACTTTGCCGGATTTTTCCCCATGAAAGGGAATAGCAATTACAGGATCGTAGGAACATTGCCAGTAGAATATTTTACAAAGGACCTTATCACATTTGAGGATATCGAACAATCCATCCGGGAAACCATCAAAGTCCCAATCAAGTTTGAAAAAGTAAACTGGTTTTCAATCTATAACCTTCATCACCGCAGAGTAGAAAATTTTACGCATGGGCGTGTATTTTTGGCAGGAGATGCTGCCCATATTCACAGTCCTGCAGGTGGTCAGGGCATGAATACAGGACTTCAGGATGCCTATAATCTCGCATGGAAAATGAGTTTTGTGCTGAAGGGATATCTGTCTCCAAAAATCCTGGATACGTATACGGAGGAGCGTCTCCCGTTTGCGAAATGGCTCATGTCATTTACAGACAGAGGTTTTAATGTCCTGACTTCGGATAACTGGTTAGTCAGTTTTCTAAGAAAGAACATTGTACTCAGAATTGTTGGTTCCGTTCTTCGTATTAAATGGATCCGTCCAACCATCTTTAAAACAGTCTCACAAATATGGTATTCGTATGCTGACATGTCCCTTTCATACACGGATACAAATCAAAAGCTAAAATTTAAAGCCGGAGACAGACTACCATATGTTACGGATGTAGACGGGAACAGTTTGTATCATCATTTGACTGGTCCTTCCTTTCATTTGATCCACCTGACGAACACTTCTTCACCAGAAGAAATGAAGATTGGAAATGTACCCGGAGTAAAATATCCCATAAAGAAAATTACTTTACCCATCACAGAAGCCTGGAAAAAACTCGGCGTAATAAGGGATTTGTATATTCTCGTCAGACCGGATAATTATATCCTCTCCATCGGCGACAACGCGTTATTGCGAATTACGAGTGACGAATAAAACGAATCAATTTGAATTTTGTGAGCGCCTGAGGCACGAGCACGCTAGGGCGTGAGATTTTTGATTGAAATCTTATAGAAGCTACCCGGGGTTTTTTATGCTTGCGTTCCCAATAGGAACGAAGTCATAAAAACACAGGTACCGTTTTCTGCGCAGCGAAAACGAGGGTATGAAGCAACTTCAAACTTCCACTTCAAATTTGTAGCTTTATAAGCCACGCTCTTACGCTCTATACATTCTCCTCAGATTCCTCCTCTGGACTCACCTTGTCCACCACCGTCTGCATCACCTGATTCGCCAGATCCTGAAGTTGTGTTTTGCCCTGATACATCAGGTCTTCAAGTCCTTCGAATAATTTGGAAGCATCTTCTTTTAACTGAGCACGCGTTTCACTCCCTTTGTCAGGCGCAAGTAAAATGCCGAGGACAGCGCCGATCCCGGCACCGACAATAAAAGCCGTAATGATTTTATCAGTTTTCATTTTGATTTAGTTTGAATGTTTACACCAAGTTAGGTTGGAATACCATATACCGGGATTTTTATTTTCTGATCTGATCAAAAAGCCTGTAGGCATCATCCGGATTGAATAACTCAGAACCCGGACATAATGTAGTGGCCGTACCGCATGCGACGCCAAACTGAACCGCCTCCAATACATCTTTTCCCTGAGAGAAAGCATGCACGATACCGGCTACCATACTATCACCCGCACCGACTGTACTTTGGACAGTGACGGCAGGCGAAGGAATTAAAAGTGCCAGATCTTTAGACACCACCATCCCCCCTTCCTTACCCATAGAAATTACAGCTATTTCACATCCACCTTTTTCAATGATGGATTGGGCTATTGAAATGACATCTTCATGTTTCAGCTTTCCCTTGCCCGCAAGGCTGCTGAGTTCACCCAGATTAGGCTTTATCATGTATACACCTTCTCGTAAAGCGGCCCGAAGCGGCTCTCCGGATGTATCCAGTATGAACTTTGCATTCTTACTGCGAGCTATACGCGCAACGGAAACATAAATATCATCCGGCACTCCTTCCGGCAGACTTCCACTGGCAATAATATATCTGACATCTTCAGTGGATTCTAAAAATCTTAGACATTCCTCCAATTCATTATTAGATAATGGACTATCCGGCATTCCAAATCTGAATTGCTTATTGGAAGTCTGTTCAGTAATAATCACATTCTCCCGCGTTTCACAGGATTTCTTTACCGTCATGGAATGGAGGCCTTCCTGGCCCATCAAATCCAACATCATTTGTCCCATAAATCCCCCGATGGGATAAATAGAAGTAACGGGGCTACCCAGGCGGTGTAGTCCGCGCGCAACATTTATTCCTCCCCCTCCGGGCTTTACTACAGGAGGTGTACATTTTAATTTCTTTTCAGGAATAAACTCTTCGACGGAAGAATTTTTATCAAGACATGGGCTGAAGGTAATAGTGATGATCTGGCTCATAAGTGAGCCAAATATATCCCTGCCTGACCAGAACCACTAAAATAATTACGTCCGCAGCTCAATCAAACAGGAATATATAACTTCTGCGATGGATCTATCTGTTTGTTTCTCTTTGTAAAGGGCGTTGGTCTATCTAATCTCCTATACGTTGACATGATCATGCAAGATCATGACAGGTAAAATGGGATGATGCAACGCCCGTTTCGTAATGCTTCGATGACCCATCTTCTCAAAGAAGGATCGATGTTTGGTCACCAGGACCAGCATATCCGCATGAAGCTGGATTGCGGAATCTAACAGATCTTCATGAAGTGTATCTTCATTAAGCGAGATAGGGCTGATTGCATATCCAATTTTTCCGGAATGTAATTTCATGATATCCTGCAGGCTGATTTTGACACGTTGAAAATCAGCGTCATCATTATTTGCAAAAATAAACTCCAGGTAAAATTCATTTTTATCGGCCATGTCAAGTAACACCTCAAATGCATCACTATGCATCATCTCCTCCGTCAATCCGACGACAACTTTGGAAGGAAAAGTTAAAGACATATTTGGTGGCAGAATCAATACAGGCTTGACGATCTTTTGGCTCACCTCTGTAGATACAGAACCAAAAAGTCGTTTAAATACATTGTCATCTGCTTTTGTACTCATGACAATCAGATCATATTTTGCTTCTGCACTGATTACATTGAGGTGCGTGGCAATGTCACCCGATTCAAAGTGAATATGAATAGGCACGTGACCTCCAACCTGAATTTGATCCCAACCTGCTTCCACAACTATTTCGTCAAGACGTTTACGGTTGTTGGCCATCATATCCATATCAAAGGCACTACCAGTCATAGGATCAAATAAAGTCTGATGCACATGTATGACCGTAATCTGCATGTTCATCTTCAACGCCAACATCCTTGCATACCGCAGGGCATGAATACTTTCCGGAGTAAAATCAACCGGCACAAGAATAAAGTGTTCTTTTTCGGAGTGGATCATATCGATCGTTTTTTCAATCAGTGCTTTAACAAATTGATCTGCAAGTTACTCCATAATTTATGCTCCCACGCGGATAGCAGGAATTGAATTGAGACCTGCTCTAATTCAATTTCCATCTGGAGAGAAAAAAATTCAATTAGCCTGAATCCGTGCCAGGTCTTCTTCACGCAGTTTTTTAAGAATGTCGAACGTACTCAGTATCCCGACCAGTTTTCCATTATCTAAAATGGGGATCGCATGAAAAAGATTCTCAGCAAAAATTTCCAGGGCAATATTGATTCGATCCGTAGATTCCAGCGTCGCAATACCAGTTGTCATGATGTCTTCGACCTTGTATTCATGAAGCCGCTTTTCTTCAGTAGCCTTATTGGTGGTGAGGTCAACCCCCATCATAAAATGGAGAAAATCAGTTTTACTAACAATGCCCACCAGTTTAGTATAGCGTACGACGGGAATATGATGGATACGTTCCTGGCTAAAAATTTCTTTGACAGCCGACATAGGATCGCCGGGAATAAGGGTAATCAGATTTTGCGACATAATGGTCGAAACAGGTGCTGTAAGATTCATAAGGTTAGAATTTAATGTGAAAATTAATGAGCAGTTTGGTGATATGAGGCATTTTCAAGTACCTGTGACTGTCTGGCAGCCCTAACCCTGGAATCCTTTTGTTTAAATTCGATGCCCATCATGGATGCAAAGAATATCGGTAAAGCCAGGAATGACAACCAGGGAATGCCTGCAAAAAAAGCACCGATCACAATACCCATCATTAGGTAAAAACGCAGAATCAGCGTGGAGAAATTAAGGTTGAACAATTTCATGACACATGGTATTTAGAATGATGAATGTTTTTGATTACAGAAACAAAAGTATTCGAACACGCATCCTGCATTTATGACGTGGCTCAATCCCTCACATGATTATCGTCAACCGCGCAATGAATGACTTATCCGCCTTTCTGGAAACCACCTATCTTTCACTTATGGCCTCCCGGAATCCGTTCGAACAGGGCAATCCGCTCACGATTCTTAAGTCGATTATTAAAACGGCAATTGATGGTATTTTCCTCATCGATTTCCGGGGGACGATATGGGTATGTAACCCTGCAGCCCACACACTTTTTGGCTACGAGGATGGTGATCTCATAGGGAAAAATATTGCCGTACTGATGCCTACCCCACATCGCGAGTTGCATGATACTTATGATCACAATTACCTGGATACCGGTATCCTCAAAATCATTGGGACCGCGAAGGAAATCGATATGCACCGGAAAGATGGCAGCTTGTTTTCCGCCCGCCTTGCGGTGAGTGAAATCATGATAAATGACCAGCACTATTTTACGGGCATCATTCTTGATATGACCAATATCAAAACCGTTGAGCAGAAATTATTGAATCTCAATCAGGAACTGGAACAAAAGGTCCAACTGCGTACATCAGAACTGCAGGAGGCTGTCAACCAACTACTCGATACAAACCTGCTCCTCAATCAATCCATCGAAAAATACAGGGCCTTCGAAAGCGCATTGTTGAAAACACGAGATGACCTCAAGAAATCGTTGGAGAAAGAAAAAGAGCTGGGTCATCTGAAGAGCCGGTTTATTTCCATGGCTTCCCATGAATTTAAAACACCCCTGAGCAGCATCCTTTCTTCCGCATCCCTGATATCCCGATATGAACATACCCAACATGCAGAAGATCGGATGCGACATGTCGAACGTATCAAAGCCAGTGTAACTCACCTTAATACCATCCTTACTGATTTCCTTTCTATCGCCAGGCTCGAAGAAGGAAGATTTCAGCCACTGATCAGTCACTTCCGGCTTGATGATCTTGTGACAGACCTGCTGGTTGAAATGGAAGTGTTATTAAAAATCAATCAGTCCCTGACATTTGAATACAAGACAGATCAGCTTGGGCTGGAATCTGATAAAAACATCATTCGAAATATCCTGTTCAACCTCTTATCGAACGCAATCAAATATTCCGAGGAGAATACATCCATTTATTGCAAGGTAAAGACATCAGGTATTAACATGATCATTGAATTCAGGGATGAAGGCATTGGCATACCGGTTACGGACCGAAAACACATTGGCTCGCGTTTTTTTAGATCTTCTAATGTGACCCATCTTCAGGGAACTGGCCTGGGACTTAATATTGTAAGGTCATATCTCCATTTATTAAAGGGCAAACTGACCTTCCGCAATAATCGCGTCAGGGGCACTACGTTCATCCTCACCCTACCCTATGTCCATGAAACATAAAATCCTCATCATCGAAGACAACCGGGATGTACGTGAAAATCTGCGCGAGATCCTCATGCTGTCAGGTTATGAAACATCCACAGCCGCTACCGGAACACTTGGTGTTGAAGCAGCTATTCAATTCATACCTGATCTCATCCTGTGCGATGTAATGATGCCCGAACTGGATGGCTATGGTGTACTTCGCATCTTATCCAAAAATCAAATCACGTCTTCGATCCCATTTATTTTTTTGACTGCAAAAACTGAAATGAGTGACCTGCGCAAAGGTATGACACTGGGTGCCGATGATTACATTACGAAACCATTTGATGATGTAGCGCTACTCGATACAATCGAGATACGGTTACAAAAGAAAAAAGTTCCGCCGCAACATGATGCCGCCACCCCACCGTTGAACATTCTTACTGGCGAACAAGTATTACCCATGATACCAAAGGAGTTCAGAGAAGGTGAACCGAGGCAAGTCAGTAAAAAGGATTTGCTGTATACTGAAGGACAGCCATGTCGGTATGTGTACATCATTACCTCCGGCCGTGCAATTGCCACAAAGGCAAATGACTATTCCAAAGAAGTGATCCCTCGCATATACCAGCATCCGGATATTATCGGAATTACTTCTGTACTTACCGGCTCCACCTACACTGAGACCATTCGCGCTTTTGAAGATCTCGAAGTCATCCTGGTAAAACAGGAAGAATTTCTGCAATCTCTTTTCAATGACAAATCCCTTCTATACTATTTTCTAAAAAAGGTGGCGGATGACCTGGTACGCGCCGATGAAAAATTATTGATACAGGCTTACAGTCCTGTTCGTGTCAGATTAGCCCACGTGCTGATTGAATTGTACCGAAGTTATGAACAGGATGGAAAAGCGATTATCCCGGTGCCACGGGAAGATCTCGCATTTATGGCAGGGACAGCAAAAGAAACGATCATCCGAAGTCTTTCCGAGTTGAAAGATGAGGGATTAGTGACCATTGCAGGCACTGATATAATCATAGATAATATCCTGGGATTGATGGATCTTCGGTATTAAAAAAGGGGGCAATTTGCCCCCTCTTTAAACTATCACTATAGTCGTATGAACTATACTGGTAGCCATTTACTACTTTTTACTGGTTAGGAAAATATTATTTACTCTCCACCATGAGGCAAATCTGAATTTTGATTTTGCTTTCCATGATCTTTTTTATTCAGGGATGGATTCATACCACGCTCATTCTGCCCGGACGGTGAATTTTTTCCCACATCTGAATATTGCTGGCCTGTTCGTTCAGAACTTCCTGAGGTCCCTCGTTGCTCGCGCCGTTGTTGAAGATTATTTTGTTCTTCGCCATATTGGTTTGAGTTCCGGTCTCGAATTTCAGCACCCGGAGTATTACCGCCGGTTGTTTGATTTCTGCCAGAATTCTGATCTTGGTTTGACTTTTGATCTGATCGCTGCGTGAGGGATGATGACCTTTCGGTTGCCCGGTCACGATCCTCTTGTCTTTGCGTCAGGTCATTTTTGTTATCATGCTGACCTGAAGGAC
Source organism: Chitinophagales bacterium (assembly GCA_038203125.1). Classification (GTDB taxonomy): domain Bacteria; phylum Bacteroidota; class Bacteroidia; order Chitinophagales; family Saprospiraceae; genus Opimibacter. The sequence goes on along the minus strand of JBBREG010000072.1, from coordinate 2,192 downwards.
GATTTTTTTCTTCGTTTCTGTTTACGTCCGAAGAATTTTGCTGGTTTCGAGTTGTCTTCATGTCGTCCTTACAGTCAGCGGTACGTCTGTCCATAGGCGTTTGGGTTTTGTTTGTGGGATGATTTTCTTTATTATTTGACATGATTTTAATATTTAAATGACTCGATAAAAACTTTATCCTCACAAAGATCGGGTTATCGCCATTACAATGAAATGATGTGAGTCACAATAGGGTATGACTTATGTCAGCGGAACAGAAACCAGGAACAAAATATTCGGAAAGGGGAGAAAATATTGAAGGGCAGGTTTGTGTCTACTTGCAATAGCACGCATTCATTATAAAAAAATGAATATGTTCTATCTCAACAACGACAGGGGTCGTAGCCATAGGATATCGACGAAATCCATTTAAAATGAATTGTTGAATTGCCACCACAAATGGCCAACAGCGAAGCCATACCTCGGCCTCAGCCTTTATATCCATCAACTCAATTATAACTTCCGCCTACTTGTACGCATGCTTTATTAAATCCAGGGTGGTAACCATCCCGACCAGGAGATCATCATGACCCACAACAGGTAGTGCATGAAACGCATTAATCATAAATAATTTCGCTGCATCCTGTACAGACTCATCTTCACGTATCGTGATGACCGGTGTCGTCATCACTTCTTTCGCCAACAGCGAAGAAAATAATTGCACATTACTCGCCTCAGCTTCAGGATTGTCAAACTGCGTAAAGTGATGCTCCATCTGGTGTACATCATTCTGGCTGATCATACCTATAACTTTTCCATCTTCCACGACCGGTGTGTGATGGATGATATTGTTCTTCATATTATCTCGCACCACACTCATCGTGTCATCCGGTAGTGCAGTGATCACATCGCGTGTCATGATGTCTGAAATGATTGCAGTTTTCATATTTTAAATTTTGGATTTTAGATTTTCAAATCAAGATGCATTGACCGCAAATTCTTAAGATAATCATGGTTATGTAAGATTAATATTTGTTCTCTCTTCTTCCTTTCTTCCCTTGTTCCTTTCTTCCCGTAACCCTCTGCTCCCTCTAGAGTTTGAAGTTAAGAAAATACCCATCCTTATAGATCAACTCCCCATCCGCCAATATCTCTCCACCCTTCCGCATATCACTGATCATGTCCCAGTGGATCGTCGATTGATTTTTTCCCCCACTTTGAATATACGATTGACCTACGGCCATATGAATGCTACCGCCAATTTTTTCATCAAAAAGAATGTTTCTTGTCGGATGCTGTATATGATAATTGGTACCTATAGCTACCTCCCCAAAATACCGCGAACCCTCAATTGCAAATACCTGGTCGAGTACATTTTTTCCAACCTCGGCATCCCATTCAATAATCTGTCCATCTTCAACTTTCAACGTGATGCCCTGCACATCATAACCTGAAAAGACTGAAGGATAATCAAAATGCACCACCCCATTCACACTTTCTTCTACCGGACCTGTAAATACTTCTCCGGAAGGCATGTTAGCACGTCCATCACTATTGATCCAGGTACGGCCTTTCACAGAAAACCGTATGTCTGACTTTTCGTTTTTATACCGGATGATGTCGCATGTATTCAATAAGTCGACAATACCTTGTTGTGCACGTCGAACGCCTAGCCACGATTCCACCGGGTCATCCTCAAATAATCTGCAGGCATTATATACAAAGTGTGCGTATTCATCCAATGTCATACCTGCCGCATCCGCAGCGGCCTGCGTAGGATATTGACACAGACTTCTGACCATAGACCCATCACCTGTCCGCCGGAAGTATGCATCATTTGCTTTTTTACCTGCACCCGCCCTTCGTTTTTTCTGGTCGGTAGTCGCATTGACATCCTCATACAGATCATAGGGGGCCCGGATCGCGAGATACGCATTAAAATGTTCCATGGCATATAATGGCAGTGCAGGCTCCACATCCAGGATGGATCCATTTGCCTCCTGCCAGTAAATGGAAGATTTGTTTTGAAAACCTAAATCATATTCAATATTTACATTGCTTCTGGTGGCTTCCCGATGAAGTGCCTGCAGCAATGGTTCTGCCAGAAAAGTGGAGGACACAAATAGTCGTTGGCCTTCCTTCGCCTGCAGGCAATAATGTAGCAGCAAATGCGCGTATCGCTCCAGTATGTTCGAATCAGTTTTTGAAGATTC
>JBBREG010000071.1:0-14257 GCA_038203125.1 Chitinophagales bacterium | reverse complement strand
GGCACCGGAACAGGTAATCATACGATTGTTGCCTGGTTTTGGGACTTTGGAGATGGTCAGACATCCACAGAACAGTATCCTGTGCACGTATTTGCACACACAGGCACCTATATTGTATGTCTGACATTGACGAATAGCGATGGTAATCAGGCAACCAATTGTCATCATCTCACAGTCATTAATGATAATGACCTATGTGATGCATCCTTTACTTTCCAGACCGATCATACAGGGAATAGTCTATCATTCAACAATACTGCTGCCGGCACGACTGATCATTCTACCTATCGATGGGAATTTGGTGATGGAACAATTTCAACGGATGAAAATCCGAATCACACGTATACCCGGCCAGGTATCTATACTGTTTGTGTGTTTGTAACTGATACGACTACAGGTTGCTCTTCACATTTCTGTCATTCGCTGACGTATCAACTGGGCTGGAAAGATCTCAATCAGGATGCCCAGATGGAGAATGAACAGGTACATGACACGAAATACAATAGGCTGGCAGGTGGTGTGAATATCGTCCGATATACTAACCCGGTTCGGGATCAGATCTACCTGGAGTTTGAACTTCAGCAGCCAGGCGATGTTGTTTTTGAAGTATACGATTTTATGGGGAACCGCAAGTTTACATCAGAATTATTCCAGGCTGCAAAAGGTATGCACACCCATACACTTCAACAAGCTCTCTTAACACCGGGCATGTATTCCGTGGTCATCCGTTCCGGAGAACATCTTATGTCAAAAGTGATATCGGTGGTGAATTAATTAATGCACTTAGATTGCAGGGTTTGATCCTGCATTTACAATATATTTTAGCATAGAAGGTAAAGGCAGGTTAATACCTGCCTTTTTTATTGGCTAAAGCTTTTTCAAATGGTTTGGTGAAGCGCAGGCTATTCTTATGTTTACTATTTCCCTTTTATCATTTTCGACATTGTGTAGCCATTTCTTCCTTTCCTACCATCCAGCACTTTTTTTCCGGTAAATAGTCCAAACACCCCGTTCCCTCATTTTCTATTCCGTGGCAACATCCAGGGAAATACATTTACATCACAATTGATCTCAGAAGTACCCAGTGAATATTGCTCATACAAATCGGTAACCCCAAAACCCCATCGCACGCGAGACACCTCAAGTGCGTAAATCGAAAAGGCGCTGCTACCACAGCGCTTTTTTATTTTGGATTTTTGAATTTTGAATACTAAGTTTTAATACCTCTATTCGTTATTCTGTATTCGTTATTCTGCATTCAACACATACGTAATCAGAATCTGACCTCTACTACAGCAAGCATCAAGGAAGTAAGATCTCAATACTTCAACATTCCGTATTCCTTGTTCCTTGTTCGACATTCCGTATTCCTTGTTCCTTGTTCTTTATTCCATATTCGTTATCCTGCATTCACGTAAAATTCGTAAAGAATTAACCCTCCCACCTAAAAATGCACAAAGAACACTACTTGCATAGTGTCCTTCGCACATCCTCTTATTATGAATTAATTGGTAAGTCGCTAACAGATCAAACTGTAAACGATTTCTTTTTACAGAAGCAGAATCAGCAATAAAACGATGATAAGAATTGCTCCAATAGAAAGATATACTCCATTTACAGCTTTCATCTCACTTTTGATAGCTCTTAACTCCTGTTTGAGTTCTTTGCGTTCTGTCATAGTAAGGCTGGAACGATCCATTTCTTTGATTTCATAGACACGATTGATCATCGTCTGAATTTCAGCAGGGATAGGGGCTTCAGCGGGAACTGCCGGACTGTTGTTAGTATTAGTTGCACGAACTTCAGTAAGGCCACAGAAACTAATCATGCAAATGCTGAGAACGGAGACAAGAAATTTTTTCATAGATTATAGTTTTAATGAGTTTAACACTGTAAAAGTGTGCCCGAAAATGGAGCCGTGCGTTACATAACTTAGTAAAAATCTTATATGATTCACACTTTCTTTGACCATTTTGGATTTTCTATCGTGGATAATTATGAATCCTGTAATGTATTTGTACAAAATCCCTTTAACCAATAACTACCTTTACAGCTAACCATTAAAAGAGATATTGTTTCCAAACTCAACATTATTACCGGCCTGGATCCGGGAATACAGGAAAGAGGATCTTCCCTTTGACCTGGTAGCAGGCCTGACCGTTGGTGTCATGATGATTCCCCAGGGCATGGCGTATGCCATGCTGGCCGGACTTCCACCCATATATGGGTTGTATGCTGCCACAGTGCCCATGATAGTGTATGGCTTTTTAGGATCGTCACGTCATCTGTCTGTTGGCCCGGTAGCCATTGACTCTATATTGACGGCTGCAGCGATCAGTGTCTTGGCGGTAGCTGGAAGTGAAGAATATATTTCATTGGCCATCACGTTAGCCCTCATGGTTGGCCTGATTCAGTTTGGATTAGGGTCTTCGCGTCTTGGATTTCTCGTGGCCTTTCTATCGCATCCAGTTATAGTTGGATTCACCTCGGCTGCGGCCATTATCATTGGTCTTTCCCAACTAAAACCGTTGTTGGGTATTGATGTCCCCAGTCATCTATATCTGCACAGGATAATCGGAGCGATTGTCGACTCGGGGTTTGATATTCATTGGGTTACAGCCGCAATCGGTCTTGGGGGTATTGTTTCGCTTATGTTATTAAAAAGATACCTGCCTCGTGTTCCGGGTCCATTACTTGTAGTAACGGCAGCTACAATACTGGTATATTTTTTACAACTACATTTGCAAGGTGTATCTGTAATCGGCGATATACCCCGGGGCGTACCGGCACCTTCATTACCGAAGATTGATTTCGATGCATGCAGGAAATTATTACCGGCAGCTTTTGCCATAGCACTGGTAAGTTTTATGGAAAGTAACGCCGTGTCGAGATCCATACAGGCACGTCATAAGACATACAAAATCAAACCCAACAGGGAATTAATCTCACTAGGTCTTGCCAACCTTATCGGATCATTTTTTAAAAGTTTTCCTGTATCGGGAGGGTTATCCCGTTCTGTTGTAAATGACCAGGCCGGTGCCAGGTCTAATCTGGCTGCAATGATAGCTGCCCTGGTGGTGCTCCTGGCGATTCTCATGCTGACACCCCTCTTCTACTATATGCCCACTGCTGCGCTCGCAGCCATTATCCTGTCGACTATTTATAAACTGATCAATATAAAAGAAGCAAAAAATCTATGGAAAATCGATCGAAGAGACTTCCTCATGATGATGGTGACTTTTTTCGGGACACTTTTCCTGGGCATCAGTACAGGTGTCGTGATCGGCGTATTATTATCGCTTGCCTGGATCATCTTCGAAGCATCCTATCCGCATTTTGCAGAATTGGGTCGTATTCCCGGTACGCATTCATTTCGAAATGTGCGTCGTTTTGATGGATTAACGATTGAAGACGGCATTTTAATTTTCCGTTTTGATGCACCATTATTTTTTGCAAACATTGATCGTTTCCAGGATGAATTGTACATCCGAAAATCGCTGCGCAAATTTCCTGTTCATTCCATCATCATCGACATGGAAAGCATCAATACGATTGATAGCTCTTCATTGAATATACTGCATGAAATGGCGGATGAATTGAGTAAAGAAAATATCCGCCTTATATTCAGCGAAATCAAGGGTCCCATTCGCGATAAGTTTTATCGTTCGGGGCTTACAGAAAAACTTGGTGAACAAAGTTTTTTCATGACCACAGAAGATGCTGTGGAATGTGCTGCCGGACGGAAGACAGATTTCGTAAGCGAAGCGACACTGCAGACAAACAGACGTAAAAGGGAATAAGAGGTGAAATTCAAATAGGCTGGATTGATGTGTTTGCAGGGCGTTATTACTGCCCACCTTATTCCTAAACCTTTCTTTTATCTTTATGTTAAACCGAGTTGCCACCAGAATTTTATGAAGAAAGCAGTAGAACAGATTTACACAGGCTGCCTCGCTCAGGGTGCCTATTTTATTGAATCTGAGGGTGAAGCAGCAGTCATTGACCCGTTACGGGAGACACTCCCGTATATCCGCCGCGCGGAGGAACGGGGTGTCAAAATCAAATATATTTTTGAGACCCATTTCCATGCGGATTTCGTCAGTGGCCATGTAGACCTGGCGAAAAAAACAGGAGCTACGATCGTATATGGTCCGACAGCTGAAACCACCTTTAAATCTCATATTGCAAAAGATGGTGAAGAGTTTACGATCGGTACATTAAAAATCCGTGTGCTTCATACACCCGGACACACTCCTGAAAGTACAACCTATCTACTCATCAATGAATCCGGCAAAGAGGAAGCTATCTTTACAGGCGACACACTTTTTATTGGGGATGTAGGGAGGCCCGATCTTGCACAGAAAGGTGAAGAACTTACACAGGAAGATCTGGCAGGATGGTTATTCACCAGTTTGCGAACAAAAATATTACCCCTGCCCGATGACATCATTGTGTATCCTGCTCATGGCGCGGGATCAGCGTGCGGAAAAAATATGAGTACCGAAACATGGGACACATTAGGTAACCAGAAAAAAACAAATTATGCACTTCGCGCAGATATGACACGCGAAGAATTTATTCGTGAAGTGACAGACGGTCTGTTACCACCACCGCAATACTTTTCGAAAAACGCTTTGATGAATAAAGAAGGCTATGAGTCGATCGATAAAGTGATGGCTGATGGCTCGAGAGCATTATCCGTATCAGAATTTGAATTGCTGGGTGAAGAAGATGATGTGGTCATGCTCGATGTCCGTCATCAGAAAGATTTTGTAAAAGGTTTTATACCGGGTTCGATATTTATAGGACTGGACGGATCTTTCGCACCCTGGGTGGGAGCGTTAATCCCTGACATCAAACAAAAATTAATTCTAATTGCTCCTGAAGGACGTGAGGAAGAGGTTGTGATGCGTCTTGCCCGAGTGGGCTATGACAACGCACTAGGATATCTCAGCGGTGGTTTCCCTGCATGGAAGTCTGCCGGCAAACTTATACATACTATAGATTCGATTGATGTTCCCTCTTTTAAGCAGCGGTTGAAAGACGATCCAAATATGGACATACTCGATGTACGGAAACCTGATGAATATGAAAAATCTCATCTCACCAGCGCAACACATTTTCCGCTTGATTTTATCAATGAGCATATGGCTGCAGTCAATCCGTCATCGACGTATTATGTGCATTGCCGCTCCGGCTATCGCTCTACTATCACTTCGTCTATTCTCAAAGCACGCGGTTATCATCACCTGATCGATGTGATCGGCGCGTTTGATGATATGAAGGCGGAGAAGATGGAAATGGAGGGGAGTTGTGACTCGGTTAGAAGGTAATCGGTGTTCGGTATTCAGTGTACGGTATTCAGTAAACGGTATTCAGTATTCGGTATTCAGTATTCGGTATTCGGTGAACGATAAGCAGGAAACGGTATTCGGTAACAAGACTTAAATCAACAATGCCAATCAATCGGAAAGATGCTGAATAAAATGAAGGAAAAATCCAATCCTTTTGCATCAAATCATCCCAAAAAAAAACTAACGGATAGAACGATCCTGAGTATTCTTACTTGCTAGCCTGGATTCTGAAGATGGTGGTATTGAGTAGTAAGTGTACGAAGTCCGAGTACCGAATACAGAATAAGGAGCCGTGAAGTTTTTTTTGGATTCTGCGGGATTGATGGCGCCTGAAATAACTTGACTGGTTTTGATAGAATTTTTAACCTATAAATTCCGAATACTGTCCAAATACCGATACTGTCCGTTTAGCGAATACTGTTTACTGAATACCGAACACCGATTACCAAACACGTACCAAACACGTACCAAACACCGATTACCGAACACCGATTCATTAATTTAGCAACATTGATAGTACCCAACCCCGCACTTTTCAATATTTTACAGGCGTAGTACTCATCCATTAAAGCTCAATTCAATGAAACTGTCATTCTCTCAGTTGTTGTCCGCTATTGTCTTTACGGTGCTTTCGGGTGCGGTCCAGGCTCAATGGCAAAGGCAATATCCTCTTGATAAACTTGAAAATGTCCTTGACATTGATGTTCACGATGATGGCTATGGCTTCGCTGTGGGCACCAATGATCTCATCTTGAGTCTGGATAAATCCACTCAAACATGGCAGCTACTGGATGGATACGGCGAAGGATGGCGTTTTGAGACAGTTGATTATCTCAATGGATCGGGTGGAAATGTAGCTGCTGCAGGTGGTAATGGACTCATCCTCACGACTAATACAGGGGACAATTGGAATAAAATACCGGGTGCCCCCTCAGGAATTCATACACTGAAGCTCTTTTCACCAACACACATTATGGTCATCGCAGATGGCGGTGCATATGAATGGGAGGATGGGACGTGGACTGACCTTGAAGTTCCGGCTCTGGTGAGTATCAAGGGAGGATTTATTCTTGACTATGATCATATCTGGGCATTTACATTTGCCACGAATCCTGCCATTTATTATTCCTCTACCGGAGGACAGACGTGGGATACGAACCTGGACATAAACGACATCGATGTTGTCAGGTTTTATGATGCGACACAAGGCGTAGCCACAGATGGACGCAAAGTGTATACAACAACCGATGGAGGTCAGAAGTGGAATTTGATTTCAACCAACGCGATCCATAATACTTCGAATGATATAACTTTTGGAAGCAGTGTCAATGTGATGATGGCCGCTACACTCAATGCAGATCCGGCCATCTCCACCAACGGAGGGCTCAATTGGACACAACTTTCAACGGATCAGATCAGCGACAGGAGCTATTCGATAGCCAGCCTGTCAGATAATGAATTCTGGCTCGGCAATGATCTGACCAGCATCTTGTATTCATCTAATGCCGGTGGTAGCTGGGAAGAACGATCCGGCCCTGAACGCAACCTGATTAACGATGTGTATTTTGTAGATCGCAACCTCGGCTATGGACTTGGACAGAATGGTATGCTGATACGGACTACGGATAGTGGTGACAACTGGAATGATATTTCATTTGGCACACGTTCGCATCTTGCCATGCATGGCTCGACACCTGATGATCTGTGGATGGGTGCCAATCAACGTATTTTTCACTCTGCAGATCAGGGTGACAACTGGACTGAAAAACTTTCCCTGCCCGGTGGAAATGTCAATGACATTTTTGCCATCTCTGATCAACGCGTGATCGCTGCGGTCACGTCGGGTGTCATCTTATTGACCACTGATGGTGGCCTGAAATGGGATACGGTATACAACGCCGGTGCCTTGTTGAAATCAATTGCACAAATCGACGAACAACGATATATGGTCACAGGATTTAATGGCACGATCCTGCGAAGTGAAGATCAGGGCCTGACATGGACACCGCTCACGGCTCCCGACCCTACTCTTCAATATGAACAATCCTATTTTCTGGATGGTACGGGTTGGTTGGTGACGTCAAGTTTTAAAAATCAAATGTGGAGCACACATAATCATGGTGATACCTGGATCCCAATCAATCTGCCGATCGAGCGTTTTTGGGATGGTGTTTATTTTATGTCACAGGATACGGGTATCATCGTTGGGAGATCAAGCAATGAAGGACGCGCCTACATTACCTATACCGGCGGCACCAATTGGTCTGCAGCGCATATCACTTCGTTTCCCTTCTATGGTGTCACTGGTTTTGAAAATCCTAATGGCACGGCATGGATCTATGGCGTAGGCAGCAATATTGAAGCTTTGACCTATTGCAATTCACTCCCGGGAATTACGGATCTCACGGGTGATGCATTTCCCTGCCAGCAGGATACGATCCCATTCTCTGTTACCGGATCGAATATCGAATCGTATCAATGGAGCTTTCCTCCGGGTTGGACAATTCTGGGTTCCGATGATAATAATGTCGTACAGGTCGTCGTCGGATCAAATTCCGGATTTATTTCTGTGATTGGTTCGAATAGTTGTGGTAAATCCAGCCCACTAAGCATGAGTGCAGGTGCAGATCTGCTGCCCACTATTTTTGAATTACAAGGCGATGAAGAACCCTGTTTAGGAGAATTAGTTACGTATAATACGATCAGTCTCGAAGTGGATGACTTTGAATGGACGTATCCATCAGGATGGACCATCATCGGTGATAAAGATGAAGGGTTTCTAAGTGTCGTTGCTGGTGATGGAGGAGGTGTGATTTCTGTTGTGGGTACAAATCAATGTGGTAATACCCAGGAAATATTTTTAAATGTTGTATCCTTTATTCCACCTGTGGTAGATATTACCTTTAATGGTGTAGTCCTGTCGTTATCAGAAGATGGATTATTCTATTTATGGTATTTGAATGGTGAAGAAATAAACGGGGCTACGTCAGCTACGTACACACCAACGGTAAGTGGTAACTATTCTGCGGCTATCACATTTCCTGCAGGTTGTTCAACCACATCAACAGAAGTGGAGGTTGTGATAACTGCCATTCCGGAACCAAAAGAAGGAAAGATCAATGTATTTCCTGTGCCGGCCTTTGATCGAATTTTTGTTGAAGAAATTAATCCGGGTTTTGATTATCGGATTCTGGATCTACGTGGCAAGGTGATTACGAAAGGTACATCTTTTGAGACGTCCATTCCAACGCGTCATCTCATGAAAGGAATGTATTTGCTCAGCATTCAGTCCGGGGATGAAAATTATATATCAAAATTCATACGCGGATAAGTCGTCATGTAACATATATGCATTCAGATGTTTTTCTGACCTGGATAACGTCGATAGGACGAGCAAAACATTAATTCCGATATTGCAGAAGTAAATAATTCATGTTGGAAAATTATCTCGCATGATGTATAAACATGCAAACCAATGTCAGATATACTTACAAATCCATGGCCATGGTATGTCGCCGGACCTATTATCGGTCTGATGATTCCTGCCTTACTACTGCTCGGCAATAAACCCTTCGGGATTTCCTCATCGCTAAAGCACATATGTGCCGCTTGTTTTCCCGGTAATATTCCATTTTTCCAATACAACTGGAGGAACGAATCTTGGAACATTGTCCTTGCCCTCGGTATACTGGCAGGTGGGCTGGTTGGAGGATTAATTTTTTCAAATCCGGATTCTGTGGCGATTAGTGCGGAAACAGTTGCAGATCTGAATGCATTGAATGTTACCCATGGCCCGGGGCTTCATCCAATGGATATCTTCAATTTTTCTTCCTTGCTCACGCTGAAAGGATTTCTACTGATCATCGTTGGAGGTTTCCTTGTAGGATTTGGAACGCGGTATGCGAATGGTTGTACCTCCGGACACACGATCATGGGGATTTCCAATCTTCAAATGGCATCTGTAATTGCTTCTGTTTGTTTTTTTGCAGGCGGACTCATCATGACATGGTTTATCCTTCCGTTCATCCTCAATACATAAGAACTCCTATGAAGCTGATCAAATATTTTATCATTGGGATGATCTTTGGGTTTGTACTTGTCAAAGCCGAAGTGATATCGTGGTACCGAATCCAGGAGATGTTTCGATTTCAATCTTTTCATATGTATGGTATCATTATGACGGCCATCATGATTGGGATGATTTCCATTCAAATCATCAAGCGAGGTAAGGTGAAAGCAATAAATGGAGAAGTCATCATCATTGAGCCTAAGAAATTTGATAAGGGTATTGTGATCGGCGGTACTATTTTTGGATTAGGATGGGCGATGACAGGAGCTTGTCCCGGACCGTTGTATGCGTTGACAGGAAGTGGCGTGTTTGTTATGAGTGTAGCCCTCCTGGCGGCGATAGCGGGGACGTGGGTGTATGGGAAGATTCGGGAGAAATTACCCCACTAACACCCACCTTAATCAAGCTTCTTTATTTCCATTCCATCCTCTATCCCGTTCATCACCTCCTCATACTCCTCCCGCGTATTTACATTCCTCAACTTCTCAGGATGTGCACACATCACCAATTTACAATCAACGTCCATCAGAATTTTCTTCAGTGAAAAACTGCCCGCATCTTTGGACTTCAACAAGACTGGTAAAGCCGAATGCTCCCAGATGACAAACAAAGGCTCAGGATTACCAGACTCCGGATCCAGAAAGCAAGTAGCAATTTTACTTTTTTCACGGGCCTCAAGTAATTCTTCAATGATTTCCATATCCACTAACGGCATGTCACAAGGCAAGGTAAACCAGGCACTTTCAGCATCCATTCCAAAGGCCGTCAGCAACCCTCCCATCGGACCCATATCCAAATAGAAATCACCTAGTATTGGATAGGAACTCTCCGGTACCCGTTCGGGATGACATGACAAATACGCGTCACCCGTTACTTTGGAAACCAGCCCGGCCAGATAGTCGCGTTGCGGCACCCCATGGTATGAAATGCCACCTTTGTCAATTCCCATGCGCGCGCTTTCACCTCCTGTCAGGATCAATCCATTAATATCAGTATACATTTTCCCCAATGCGATTAGCTGATTTTAGTGCCGATCGTCGAAAACTTGTGCCCCCTATTGTTGTTCCCATTAGGAGTAACCAAATATCGACAGTCCGGCTGAAAGGGACGGAAAGGCTACAGAATCAATAAATGTAGGTGTTTCATTGATCCCTTTGTATGAGAATTGATATTTTAAGGACTGAAAACTTGCTACTCTAAGAGAGACTGTTAATTTTAACCCGGATTTCAATTTATTGACTGCCCCGGGATTCGTCCCTGATGACATTGCATAACGTGTACTAATTGACCATCTAAATACATTTCAAAATGAATCGTACTTATCTTAGTTTTTTAATGATTGCTATTCTATTCCTCATCTCATGCGTGAGTAAAAAGAAGTTTACCGCTGTACAGACCGAACTAAACCTGTGCAACGAACAATTGGGCAAATGCGGTGAAAGTCTCAACGACTACATGAATCGTCTCACAACTGCTGATGCAGACCGTGCAGCCGCACGTTCAGAACTAACAGCTCGTGGCGAACAGGTAAATGATCTGAGAACACAACTCGAAGATTGTAAGCAGCAACGCGATAAGCAAATGACCCAGGTAGGTGATCTTACCGTCATGTCCAAAGGTGCTACTGATAACATGAAAGAGACTCTGGAGCAACTGCGTAAAAAAGACCAGTATATCCACCTGCTTCAGGCAGCTAAATCTACAGCAGACTCGATTAATCTCGCGTTAGCCGTGAATCTAAAAGGCCAACTCGCCCAGGGTATTGAGGATAAAGATGTGGAGATCAAAGTCGACAAAACTGTTGTGATGATCAACCTTTCAGATAAAATGCTCTATCAAAGTGGTAGTGCTAACCTTACTACCAGAGCTAATGAAGTGCTGAGCAAAATCGCCTCGATCGTCAACCAGCGTCCTGACATGGAAGTGATGGTGGAAGGCTACACAGACAACGTGCCGATCTCTACGGAGTGTATTAAAGACAACTGGGATCTCAGCGTGAAACGCGCAACAGCGGTTGTACGTGTATTACAAACGAAATACAACATCGATCCAAACCGCCTGATCGCTGCAGGTCGTGGTGAATTCAACACACTCGCGACCAATAGTTCCTCAGAAGGTCGTTCAACCAATCGTCGTACAAGGATCATCATCCTGCCAAAACTCGATCAGTTTTATGATCTGCTGGATCCATCAAAAGCTCCAAAAGATAAATAACATATCCGGCTTTCGAAAGCCTGAATTTTAAAAAAGAGGTGCATGGATCATGCACCTCTTTTTTTGTCCAACTACCGTATCCCATCAGACCGCGCAGTCTCCCCCGACGGATCCGAATCTGCCAATGACTAAAATATAATTTCCTTGCGTTGCCTTGGGCTCAGCCTTTGCCTTTAATTACATTTGCACCCAATGGATTCACTCACGCAGATCATCCTCGGTGCCGCAGTAGGCGAAATCACTCTAGGAAGAAAAATTGGTAACCGTGCCCTGATCTGGGGTGGTATCGGGGGGACGATCCCGGACCTCGATGTACTGGCGAATGGATTCATGGATTCGATAGATGCGCTGGCATTCCATCGGAGTATTTCGCATTCACTTTTTTTCTCGGTAGTCGGAGGGGCTTTCTTTGCCTGGATTGTGCATAATTTGTATCAACGTAACTGGTATAGATCGTGGCCGTATAAGATCCTGGTCGCATTGATCAATGTCGCGATTGTCGTTAGTCTCATTTATGGAATCAATATCCTGTTTGCACCTGATGAGGGTACGCGATGGTGGCTATGGGTCATCACAGGTGCAGCCGGATGCTATTTGATTTGGCGCTTGTATACGTATTATATCCGCAAAGATCTGGAAACGGTACAGGTCTCCTTTAAAGAATGGTACTGGTTATTTTTCCTGGCACTGGCGACACACTGGATCCTGGATTGTTTTACTGCCTATGGGACTCAGATATTTCAACCCTTCTCTGATTATAGGGTTGCATTTAATAACATAGCTGTTGTAGATCCCATCTATACCCTGCCCTTTCTCATCTGTGTTATCATTGTAGCCACACTCAAACGAAATACCCCGAAAAGAAAGTTTTATAATCTCCTGGGTATTGGAATTTCAAGTGCATACATGCTTCTTACGATTGTCAATAAATTTCATGTTGATCAGGTCTTTGACAAAGCGCTTGCGCATCGTGAACTCCAGGTGTCAAGATGTCAATGCAGCCCAACTATACTTAATAACATCCTTTGGTCATGTACAGCCGAAGGAAATGATAATTTTTATGTAGGACGATATTCTTTGTTTGACTCTAATCCAAATTTTCATTATCTCAATGTCATTCCGAAACAGGATTCGATTCATGCCATGCTGTCACCGGAAGAGGACTACCAGACGTTATTATGGTTTTCCAAAAACTACCTTGTTGCCTTTCCGACTGACTCGGTAATTTATTTATCGGATCTTCGATTTGGTGGTATGACCGATACGATCCAGGGACCTAAGGATCTGATATTCAACTTTAAGGCAAAGGAAGAACAAAGTAAATTTGTATTTACCGAAGCACGTGAGACACCCAAAGGGAGTTTTGGTGAATTATTAAAATCTTTTTATATCCGGATTTTAGGGTATTAACTCCACTTCATTGGATAGTTCACTGATTCACGCAATTTTATTTAAAAATGAATTTTCGCTACGTACATTATGGCAACCTTTTATGGAATCATCTATTGGATGCGTTTTGATTTTCCAGAACTACCGTACCTAAATAAAATCGTTCCTTTGAGGTCGAATGGAGCCTTCCAGAACTAAAGCGTATCTCGCCCTCGTAGTTGTATGTATTGTGTGGGGGGTATCCTGGGTAGGCACGAAAGAAGCGGTGCGCGACATGCCTGCCATTCAGATGGTGGGCGTGCGACAGATCATTGCTGGACTGATGTATATCCTGTTTTTCGTCTTCAAAGGGGCCAAAATGCCGAGAGGGAAAGAATGGCTACCTATTCTTCTGCTTTCTGCATTAAACTTTATGATCAGCAACGGATTGGCAACATACGGCGTCAAACTCACGACGGCCGGTGTGAGTGCTATTCTGGGAGCCATCTTTCCTTTATGGCTGGTGCTGATACTTTCAGTACGGGGAAAAAATAAAATACCTCCTCTGGCATGGCTTGGCATTGTCCTTGGATTTGGTGGTGTTTGTATTGTATTTTATGAACATCTCCATGAGCTACTGATACCCGGTTTTCAATTTGGTATCGCGTTAGGTTTGTTTGCTGCCCTGGCGTGGGCGTTTGGCACGATTTATACAAAAGAATATGCTGA
The DNA here is from genome assembly GCA_038203125.1 of Chitinophagales bacterium. GTDB lineage: Bacteria > Bacteroidota > Bacteroidia > Chitinophagales > Saprospiraceae > Opimibacter. The sequence goes on along the minus strand of JBBREG010000071.1, from coordinate 523 downwards.
TGCATTTAATCCCTATCATAGTATTGGTTGGCAGATGCTGATATCAGGCGTGACATTAAATATTATTGCAAAAGTATCCGGGCATGTGATTCCTCTTGCTGATGTAACACCATATACCTGGGGTGCTATTGCGTTTTTGGTCATTATCAGTTCGGTGATAGCATTTGTTGCTTACCTCTATGTATTACAACGACTACCGACCGGGCTCGTTGCGATCTATGCATATATCAATCCGATTATTGCTGTATTGGCAGGAAGCCTTTTTATCAAAGAGAAAGTGACAATGATCACGTACATCGGTGCCGTGACAACATTGACTGGTGTGTATATAGTCAATCGAAGCCTTAAAAAGAAATCCGCGAAAGATCTGTCGGAAGCACATCAAGTCTGATCCTGAGTGGGCATGTCATCTTGTAAACTTTTCACTTTTGAGCGTCGCTTCTTCTGCGATGCGCAATGACTCCACTGCATTGCGGTCGTCAATCTTACGAACATGTGACTTGTCAACGATCCAGGACCATTG
>JBBREG010000070.1:0-14529 GCA_038203125.1 Chitinophagales bacterium | reverse complement strand
GCCTGTGCTTGTAAGCGGATACGCGCTGATGCCTCCGCTACCAGCGCTTTATAGTGTTCTCTATTTTCCCCAATTTCAATTCTCCGGATTCGGAAGGCGTCAGTTAATGAAATAACCTGGTCAGCCACTGCTTCTTTTAATTTACCATATTGAAGTGTACCAGCCAATGCATTTTCACGCAACTGAAGACTTGTTTCTTTTCCGCCTGCTGCTTCAAGCAACTTTAGAAGATTTTCAACGCCCGGACTTACTTCTCCTGCAGGGGTATCACCCGAATCAGTCACTGCAGTTTTGACCTGCTTGCGAATTGTGTCCGCATCTGAGAACACATTGATATGATGTTTGGGACCTAATGAAGCACTCATTTTCTTCGTAGGATCCGCGGTAGACATCACTTTCGGAATTTCAGTGAAGAGCGGTTCAGGTAATTTGAAATACTCTACTCCAACTACCTGGTTAAATCTCTGAGCAATGTTGCGTGACAGTTCGAGATGTTGTTCCTGGTCTTTGCCTACAGGCACATAGTCTGCACGATAGATCAGGATGTCAGCAGCTTGTAATACCGGATACGTAAATAAGCCTGTTGAGATAAATGCATCTTTATCCTTTTCATTGACCTGTTGACTTTTGTCTTTGAATTGTGTCATACGTTGCAATTCTCCATACGAACTGACGCAATTAAAAATCCATGCAAGTTCGGTGTGTTCGGGGATCATGGATTGAATAAAAATATTTTTTGGTTCAACACCAACTGCAATCACATCAAACACCAGATCCCAAGATTGTTCTTCGAGTCTTTTGGGATCAAAAGGCATCGTCATAGCATGATAATTCACCACACTATAAATACAATCATAGTCTTCCTGCAGGTCAACCCAATTGCGGATCGCACCGAAGTAGCGACCGAGATGAAGATTGCCCGTAGGCTGCATGCCGGAGAGAACCTGTTTACGTTTAGCAGTTTGCATATTGATCCAATGACTTATTCAAAATGAGCGATGACAGAAATTTCAATGTTGACAAATCGGGGCAATGCAGAAACCTGGACCAATGCTCTGGCAGGTGGCACGCCTTCACTGAAATACGTGGCGTAAACAGCATTGATGCGGGAAAACAAATTCATGTCGGTCACAAATACAGTGCAACTCACGACATGCTGATAGGTAAGACCGGCAGCACTCAGAATCGCACCAATATTTTTTAATACAAGGTGTGTTTCATCTTCGATGCTCGTAGTGACCAGTTCGCCAGTGGCGGGATCGAGAGGAATCTGGCCGGAGATATAAAGTGTTTTGCCGGCTTCGATGGCCTGGCTATAGGGACCTATGGGTGCAGGTGCGTTGTTAGTAAGATGGGCACGTTTCATGACAGGATGATTGGTGATGGTTGATTATGAGGCTGTAAAATAGCAAAGGCTCCCTGATCACACCGACCGGGGAGCCTCAACTTAGGAAGGTAGCTGAAAGAAAGGATTAGTCCTCGATTCCCGGTGTCTTCACAAGCATCTGACCTTTGTAGTAAAGGTGGCCGTTGTGGCGGTATGCTTCGTGCCAGACGTGGGGTTCTCCTGTCTCTTTGCAGATGGCAATCTGGGGTGCAGTTGCCTTATAATGTGTGCGGCGTTTGTGTTTGCGCTGCTTGGAAATACGACTCTTAGGATGTGCCATGATCTATCTAACTAAATTAATTATCAATTGCTTTTCTTAAATCTCCCCACAACGGATCATCATCCTGCTGATCGGGTTTTACAATTTCGTCTTGTTCTGAGAGGTAGGAAAGGACGGTCATGTCGCAAGGCGGATTGTCCGAAGTTTCACAACCCGGGATACGTCGGGTAATGGGGACTGACAACAAGGTAAAGTCATAAATATGCTTCCCTACGTTGATCCCATTTGATTCCGGATCGAGGAATAAGACATCATCGGTGGATTCATTCGGGTCTCCGAATTTTACGATGATCTCATATTCGCCGTCTACCGGCATATCAATCGGGGCGAGACAACGATCACAGATTGTTTGTACGATCCCGGAGATCAGGAAAGTAAAAGTGGAGATTCCACCCAACTTTTTTATATCCAGGTTGACAAAAAAACGGCCTTTTTCGGCCTCGTGCTCGTCATCAAAAAGCCGCAGAAAATCGGAGTTAAGCTCCCATTCATATTGCGCTTCATCTGCCTTCAGGCTTGCTATCGGTATCCTGAAAGGTGCCATTGCATCCATCTCCCAAAGAACTTTTTTACGAATTGGAGGGCGAAGATAGGAAAGAAAAAGGATTACAGAATAGTGAATGCAGAATAAAGATTAACGAAGTCAACGGGATTTTTGATGGTTGCTGAGCTGTAGCACATGGATGAGTATAGCAAGTCGAAGCGTTGGATTTTTGATTGCCATTATTTAATTTTTGATCCATGATAGGGATTGGGATTTTGATAAATATATATAATCAGCTCTTTATCACCTTCTTATGGCGGGAATATACAACCTATCCAGCACTGGCTTACCCTTATCTCATTTTCGGGCGACGGCGCTTACCTCCCGGCTGCATCGCCTGGCCTGAGCGCATATGGACCATATTGCCACTTTGGTTGATGGCTTTGTCAAACTGCTTGATTTGCTCTTTTAAGGTCTTTTCGGTTACGTTAAATTTTTTGACCTGCTGGAAAATGCTCTTGGCCTGAGTCCATTTACCCTGGTTAGCTTTAATATTGGCGAGCTGGAGGTGGACAAGTGCGCGTTCGTTGTCGGAAGGGAGTTTCAGGTTTTTAGCGATCTCGAAGTATCCCTCTGCTTCATCAGGGCGGTTAAGATTGGCTGCGATGCTGCCTTTCATGATATAATAGAAGGCACGATTCGTTACATACAGGAAATTTGGAAAAAGAGTCCATTTCAGTCTTTCTTCCGCTTCGACGAATTGCATTCTCTCGAGCATCTGGGCGGCAGATTGCACTGTACCCAGCAGCAGGTAGGAAACCAGGAAACCTAACCCGATCAGGATCAGGGGGAAACCGTACCAAAAACCGGCCGTAAAAATCAAGGCAAGACCTCCGATAACGCCCACGGCGATAATCGCCAGCTTTAATTTCAGGTTGATCGTAAACATGCTGCAAAGGTAGGAAAAAGGCTAAGGCTGCAGCCAGAACTGACGTAAAAGGATTCTATACTTCGAAAGATTTCTGAGTATCTTTTCAGCCAAAGCACAACTCGTTAACTGACTTTCGTATGGTATTACAAGGACTTGACTGGGGCATCATTGTCGTCTATTTTATTGTCTCTCTTCTCATCGGTATAATTGTCAGCAAACAATCAACCAGCAGCGTTGCAGAGTTTTTTCTCAGCGGACGAAATATGCCCTGGTGGTTACTGGGTGTATCAATGGTGGCAACAACTTTTTCTGCAGACACCCCCAACCTCGTAACTGATATCGTAAGAAATAATGGTGTTGGTGGAAACTGGGTGTGGTGGGCTTTCCTGTTGACGGGAATGCTGACAGTATTTGTGTATGCGAAGTTGTGGAGAAGAACAGGTGTCCTGACTGATCTTGAATTTTACGAATTACGCTATGGCGGCAGGACAGCTTCTTTTTTACGCGGATTCCGGGCTGTCTATCTCGGGTTGTTTTTTAATGTCATGATCATGGCCACAGTGTGTCTGGCAGCAATCAAAATCGGGCATGTTCTCCTGGGGATTAATCCAATCCAAACACTGATACTTTCAAGTGTGATTACTGTAGCCTACACCATGGTGGGAGGATTTAAAGGTGTATTGCTTACGGATTTTTTCCAATTCTTTCTTGCCATGATTGGCATGATAGCTGCTGCTATTTTTCTTGTCAACCGACCGGAGATAGGTGGTCTCACAAATCTGCTGTCACAACCAAAAGTTCAGGATGCGATGTCTGTATTTCCGGACTGGAGTAATCCAGCGTCATGGGTGCCCATTTTCTTTATACCCTTAGCTGTTCAGTGGTGGAGCAGTTGGTATCCGGGTGCTGAGCCCGGTGGTGGTGGATATATAGCGCAGCGGATGCTGGCTGCCAAAGATGAACGTCATGCGATGGGTGCTACCCTACTCTTCAACATTACACATTATGCATTACGTCCTTGGCCATGGATTCTTATAGCTTTTTGTTCCATTATCATCTTCCCAACGACGGCAGACATTGCCAGAGCATTTCCGCACATTGATCCTAAGATTGTAAAAGATGATTTGGCCTTTCCGGCCATGATGACCTTTTTACCAAGTGGATTATTAGGGCTGGTGGTAGCTGCATTGATTGCAGCCTTTATGTCTACCATTGCTACCCATCTCAATTGGGGTTCATCCTATATGATCAATGATTTCTATGGGAGGTTTATTAATAAGACAGCTTCGCAAAAAAAACTGGTCAATATGGGACGGTTGTCTACCGTGATCTTAATGATCCTTGCTGCCATAGTTGCCTTACAACTTGAAAGCGCATTAGAATCGTTTAATATCCTTCTTCAAATAGGTGCTGGCACAGGAATGATTTTTATTCTTCGATGGTTTTGGTACCGGATCAATGCGTGGTCAGAAATATCAGGCATGCTGATCAGCCTCGCCATCGCTATTTATTTCGCCCGTTTTTACCACGGAGATATGCAACAACATGAAAAATTAGTCATCGGTGTTTTGATCACTACCATCGGATGGATCCTCGTAACGCTTTTGACAAAGCCAGAAAAAGATGCGGTGCTGCAAAAATTTTATACGCAGGTGAGACCACATCAGGCAGGATGGAAAGGATGGTTGAAAAAATCCGGATTACAGCATATTACCCATGATAAAAAATCAAGTCTTGGTGTTGAAATCGGAGCCATGATCGCTGGTTGTCTGATGGTGTATGGATATCTCTTCGGACTGGGATATTGGATCTATGGCAATTTAGGGATGACGTTGTTGTTTTTAGGGATTGGGGTTGTGTCAACGCTGATTCTTTGGAGGATGTGGCCGAGGTTGTCTTTTTCGTGAGAACGTGACGTGAGAACAGTGAGAAGCGTGAGAAAATTTTCTCTGCGTTCTTTGCGTCTTTGCGCGACCTTTTACAGAGAGTAAGAAAGTAAGAGAATAAGAAAGTAAGAGAGTAAGAAATTTTCTCTGCGATCTCTGCGTCTCTGCGTGAGATTTTTACTTTGCGTCTTTGCGCGACCTTTTACAGAGAGTAAGAAAGCAAGAGAGTAAGAAAATTTTCTTTGCGAACTCTGCGTCTTTGCGTGAGATTTTTACTTTGCGAACTCTGCGTCATTGCGCGACCTTTCGTGAGATGACTGATTTCTGACTATTCGATTTGTCTGCAGGACCCAGATGAGTGCAACAAATGCCACGACTCCAAAAGCAATTCTGAGATTGGAAGATTGAGCTACAAATCCAATGAGTACCGGACCACCAAGGAATGCTGCCATTGCGAATGTGTTCATCGTTGCAAGACCAACACCGGGTGCGAGCCCCTTCACTCTGGCTGACGCCTGATACAAGATCGGCGATGCAAGTGAGATGCCTGCACCCACCAACATAAATCCGGGCATAGCCATAAAATGTGTTTGTGATGCTACGACAACTATAAGTCCTAACAATACAAGAACACCACCCGCACGTAACACACGCATATTTCCAAAACGTGCGATCAGCCCATCACCCAGAAACCGGCCGCCAGCCATAAAAAAAGCATATACCGCAAATCCTCTTCCTGCAATCGTTTCGGATGCATGTGTTATCTCCCTTAGATAAACAGATGACCAATCCGCAATGGTACCTTCTGTCAAATAGGTGCAAAGGCAGATGCTGATGATCAACCACAATTCTTTGCCAGGCTTGAACGATCGCCAATTCATTTTTGGACCGTCAATTGCAGGTGAATGTAACCTTTCAATAATATGGAAATGATTCCGAATTAAAAAAACGATGCCAATGACCAGTATGGATTGAATGATTACATACATCGCCTGTGGAGGAAGTAGTTGCCCGCAGCATTGTGACAATGGCTGAAGGGAAAGTCCTGATAATAATGCACCAGCCATGGCTCCAAGACTCCACATACCATGGCATGATGACATAATGCGTATGCCGGCTATCTCTTCCAGAGAAGATGCGCATGTGTTCATCGCTACATTCGTCACTGAAAATGATGCTCCTGCCAGGATCAATCCCACGACAACAAGTAGAATTGTCGGGAATAAAATCGGGAGCATAAAATTGATTGCCATGAGGATCACAGCCATCATGGATACAATCACACTTCCATATCTCCGTATAAATATGACAGAAACCGGATTAAAACACAAGACCCCTATGGGCATGCTTAGAAGCAACAATCCAAGTTGTGCTTCATCCAGGTGAAATTTCTCTTTCACGAATGGAATCAGGGATGCCCATGATCCGAATACATAACCGCAACACGCGAAAATAATTCCGATAGCACGGGCAGTTTTATTTTCGATAAAACTTTTAAGGTGTCCGGTCATTCGCCTGTATCAATGAGTAAAGTGTACTGCATGATGTTTCATAACCAGAGTTCCAGACTTCAACCACGCTAACCATTCACGATTCACACTTCGACTCTGCGCAGTGCGGGGACTCACAGCCCTATCATCTCAAGCACCACCTCTACCACTTCCTCCGCACTGGGTTTGGAAAAATAATCTCCATCCGACCCATACGCAGGCCTGTGTGCTTTGGCGGAAAGGCAGCGAGGTTTGGTATCAAGCGCATAATACCCGTCCTGATGTTGCATCACTTCCTGCAACATATACGCTGATGCGCCACCGGGTACGTCTTCATCGAGGAAGAGGATCGTATTTGTTTTTCGAAGGCTATTGCCTATGACATGCTCAAGATCAAAAGGAAGAAGCGTCTGCACATCGATCAGTTCGACCGATACACCATGTATGCGCAGCATCTCAACTGCTGCCTGTGCAATACGTACGCAGGATCCATAAGTCACGAGCGTAATGTCATTTCCCTCCTGTAATATCTCCGGCACACCAAATGGAACTGTAAAGACGCCCAGGTTGTCCGGACATTTTTCTTTTAGCCGATAGCCATTGAGACATTCAATGATGAGACCCGGCTCATTGGATTGCATCAGCGTGTTGTACATACCTGTTGCCTGCACCATGTTACGAGGCACGCCGATACGGATACCACGAAGTGTGCTGATGATCATGGACATGGGCGAACCCGCATGCCAGATACCTTCCAGCCTATGCCCGCGCGTGCGAATGATGGCAGGTGCTGTTTGTTTTCCATTGGAACGATAGCGCAAGGAAGCAAGATCATCTGACAAGGGTGTGAGACCATAGATCAGGTAATCGAGATATTGAATTTCAGCAATCGGACGAAGGCCTCTCATGGCAAGACCTATCGCCTGGCCCATGATGGTCCATTCCCGGATACCGGTATCCCATACACGATCCTTCCCATATTTTTCCTGCAGTCCCGCAAATCCCTGGTTGACATCACCGATGTATCCCACATCTTCACCAAAAGCAACCACACGTGGATCCCGCGCCAGTAACTGATCAAAATATTTATTGAGCACCTGGTACCCATTCATCTGTTCGGAATGATCTGTATACTCCGGCGCTACCACAGGCACTTCGAGTGCGCTGCCTGGACCTTCTGCATAGAGATGTGTATTGTAAGACTGACGGCCTTCATATTGCCAGTCTCTAATCATCTCTTCCAGTGCTGCGTCCGTATGATTAAAATGTCCGCGTAACAGCAGACGTAACTGTATCGCCATGGACAATATTTCAGAAAATAGTTTTTCCAGACCGCCATGTAATTCTCCAGCGAACCTGGTCATGGAAGGAGAGGATTTTATTTCTTCTGACATAGATGCAAAAACTGCCTGAAGTTTTTTTCTTTTTTCGCGAACAGGATTAATAAATGATTCCCATGCACGTTGTTTGCATTCACGTGTGTACGTAATCGCATGCATACGTAATTCATCCAGCAAGGCCGGTGTTGCGATTCCTGCATCGACCATCCATTCGCCCATTTTCACAATACAATCATTGTCAACTTCCCATTTGAGACGTTCAGCTGATTTATATCGCTCGTGGCTGCCTGACGTAGAATGTCCAAGAGGTTGTGTGACTTCCTGTACGTGAAAGACGGCAGGCAGATGGTTTTTACGAACTTTTTGTACACCTCTTTCATACATCTCGCAAAGCCCGGGATAATCCCATGCCTTGGCAGTATATAAATAAATGCCCTCCCCTTTTTCATCAATGTGAAAACCTTCGAGCAGGCGTGATATGCTTTGTTTGGTTGTCTGTAAGGCTGTGGGTACGGAGATACCATATCCATCATCCCAGATGGATACTGCCATAGGTGCTTTGATCACAGCGGCCGCATTGAGGGATTCCCAGAAGACACCTTCTGAGGTGCTGGCATCACCGATAGTGACAAAACAGACCTCATTGCCATCTCGGCTCATCTGCCATTCCCGACCCAGATCCGGATGCTTGCGATACCAGGAAGAAGCCTGGGCCAATCCTACCGAACGAGCCATTTGGCCCCCCGTGGAGGAAATATCTGCAGACACATTATACCGATCATCCTGGGACAGAAACTTCCCATCCGGAGCAAGCAAATCTGTGGCAAAATGACAATTCATCTGACGGCCAGCTGAAAACGGATCATTAGCCGAATCCGCGTAAAGTTGGGCGAAATAATCTTCGACAGTAGCAATTCCTGTAGCAAACATCCAGGTTTGGTCACGGTAATACCCTGATCTCCAGTCTCCTTTTTGAAAAAAACGGGCCAGGGCTACTTGTGGGACTTCCTTTCCATCGCCGAGGATCCCAAATTTGGCTTTACCGCTCAGGACCTCCTTACGGCCCAGGATACTGGCTTCGCGACTGACGCAGCAGATCCAATAATCGGAAAGAACCTCTTTTACGAAAGCATCTTCTTCAATACTTGATTCATACTGACTGATCTGTTCGGCGGCAATGTCTCGTAACATAGGTTCAGTTGTGGTTAGCGTAGAACAAAAGTACGTAATACGTCATTCTATAGGGGAGGCAACTGCTAGATCAACCTGCAGATAAGCTGAATGGGTCTGAATTGTTGGCCTGTTCAGCTACTAGGTGTCCTATGATTGTTGAAGACTCAGGCTAGAGGCCTGCTTATATAAAACCCCATTTTTGACGCCTGGGTGAGCTTTTCAAATTTTACGGATCAGTTTGTCCTGTCTGCTGCAAATGGCATAAAGAATGTAGACTGTGCGATGGAAAGCCTCGGCATGGGAGCAGAATCGAGGTCAGGATCAGGGAACCGCGCGAGTGGAGATTCTCATCAACCCTTAGGGTAGGTGAAAAATTATTGACCGTTGATAATCAGAAAATTGTATATTTGCGCCTTAATTAATCACTTTTAATACAATGAATAAAGGAATTGTCAAATTCTTTAATGAGTCCAAAGGATTCGGATTTATTAAGGACGACTCCGGTAAGGAGTACTTCGTGCACGTTAGCGGGCTCACCGAAAAGGTTAAAGAAAACGATAACGTGAGCTTTGATCTGATCGAAGGAAGAAAAGGACTTAACGCAGTGAATGTCAGGAAAGCATAGAAAGTTTAATTCTTTTGAATCTAAAGACAAGAAACCCCGCCACAAGCGGGGTTTTTTGTTTTACATCCTTTCCTTACATGATCATGCCCAATTTGAGTCCTAATAAAGCTTTATGAACATTCGGAGCGAAGCTCCGCAGCGACATTGGAAAACGAGCGTGTCGATTTGGTTTTTTTATTCTCTTCGGCAAGCTCAGGGACCGGGTTGATTGAATCAAAATCCCAAATCCAGATTCCAAAATCCCAAATTGACTTTACCTCCAATTAACGCAATGCTAATTTATCTTAACGCTTTTTAAGAAACGGCCTGCAATATCTATCCGTCTATACTATCAAAGCAAACAAACTAAAACGACCATGAAAAATCTTCTACTCCTAACAATTTCGGTCGCGCTGCTTTCTGCCTGCGCATCTGCCGACAAAATGCTCGAACAGGGTGATTATGACAGCCTGGTGCAACTGGCAACCAAAAAATTAGCGGGCCGCAAGAAAAAAGATGAGTATGTCCATGCCCTCGAAACTGCTTTTGAAAAGATCACCCGCCGGGACATGGCCTACATCGACAACCTCAAAGAATCAACCGACCCTGAAGATTGGGAAGATATCATTAGAATTGCCCGCGCCATCCAGGGACGTCAGGACCGCATCGAGCCATTCCTCCCGCTTATAAGTGAGACTGGCTACCAGGCAAAATTCACCTTTGTCAAAACGGATAAAATCGTTGACGAAGCCAAATTCACTACTGTCAATCTCTATGAAAAAAGACTTGATGATATGGTTGATGATGCACGCGAGGGCAACAAGCGGCAGGCCCGCAATGCTTTTAATCTTATCGACCACATCCGTACGATGGGAAATACCTACTACCGACCAGAGTTGAGAGATGAAATGTGGTCATTGGGTCTCAATAAAATCCTGATCTCGATTGAAAACAACACAAATATCCTGATGCCTGCCGGCATTGAAGAAGAATGGTTGTCTGCTGACTTCGCCAATGTAGGTGGCTGGGATCGTTACTATACAGAAGTTGACGAGGATACCCACCTGGATTACAAGGTTGTCTTAAAGATCGTCGACATCGCTACGACTCGTGATGAATGGGCGGAACGTGAGTTTCCTCACACGAAAGAAGTAAAAGATGGCTGGGAATATGTGCTGGATCAGAATGGGAATGTGGCAAAAGATACCCTTGGAAATGATATCAAAAAAGACAAATTCGTAAAGGTCAACGCTACGGTGGTAGAGACCCTGCAATCCAAAAAAGCACTGGTCCGGGCACGAATGGATATCGTCAATGTAAGCTCCGGCACCCGGGTATATTCACAACCCATTGAAATGGAAAATGTCTTTTCACATACAGCCCGCAACTTTTTTGGTGATGAAAGAGCCCTTGATGTCCACCTCAGGCAGCGAATTCCTCCTGCAAGTTATCCTTCAGATGCCATGCTGATCCATGACGCTTTCCAAAACCTGAAACCAAGGTTTTTTAATGAGGTTCGCCGTGCGAATTACTCTATATAAGATTAATAATTGCAGTTACTATTATAGTTGAGATGGGGTGCACCTGGTCAGTGCACCTTTTTTATTTTTATACCCTGCGATCTCTGCGCCGCTGCGTGATATTTTCTTTGCATTCTTTGCGTCTTTGCGCGACAAGTGTAGAGAGTAAGAAAAATTTCTCTGCGATCTTTGCGCCTCTGCGTGATATTTTCTTTGCGTTCTTTGCGTCTTTGCGCGACCTTTTATAGAAAGTAAGAGCGTGAGAGATTAAGAGATTAAGAGCGTAAGAGATTAAATCTGGAATCTACAATCTAAAATAAAATCTATAACCAAATCAAAAATCCCAAATCGCAAATTAAAACTGTACACCAAACTCCATTTCTTTACCTTCTCTTAGTACAACTACATTTGTCTTATCGCCTTTATGAAACGTACCCAGCACCTCCATGTACGTATAAATGTCCTTGAGGTCCTTTCCATTCATACGAATGAGGACATCACCTTTCATGAGACCTGCTATCTGTGCAGGTTTTCCATCGCGGACCCCGTCTATGCGCATGCCGGTGCCATCATAGAGATAATCGGGTAAAACGCCAAGTGTAACTTCCATAGTAGGTGTGGTTGAAGGATCAGGATCTTTTGTTTTTGTAAATGGTAGTTTTGAGGTGGCATCCATCTCGACAATTAATTTAACAACCGTGGTGGCAATGAGATCGATGCCTGTTGCATTAATTAAATGGACATCATCACTGGGCTTGTGATAATCCTCATGCGCCCCGGTGAAAAAATGCAACACAGGCATATCCTCAAGGTAAAATGAAGTATGGTCTGATGGACCAATGCCCGATTCGCCTTTGGTAATATTAAAATTGAAAAGATTTGCTTTATCAAGTAAGGAATTCCACTCCGGTGATGTCCCGGTACCATTGATGGCCATTTTATTCGTCTTTTGATCGAGGCGTCCCACCATATCAAAATTGATCATGGCAGTCGCCTTTGACAAATCCATCGTCGGATGATCACAATAATAATTGGAACCCCACAATCCATTTTCTTCACCCGTAAACGCGATATAGAGGTAATTGAATTTAGGTACATTTTTTAGACGCTGCGCTAATTCCAGTATGATGGCAATACCACTGGCATTGTCGTCAGCACCATTGTGGATAGCCGGTGCCCCGGCGTGTAATGAACCCATTCCACCCATGCCGAGGTGATCATAATGACCTCCCAGGATAATCGTAAAGGGAGCACCATTATCCTGGTACGCCATCACATTCCTTCCCGTCGAACTACCCGGATCGGTATTCTCCGAAAATTCAACACCATGCGGAGTGGGATTCTTGACCGTAAATGACTGGAACCATGTGCCCTGCTCTCCTTTCGGATGCAAGTCCACCAGATCAAAACGGCGGGCGATATAGTCACCAGCCATTTTTTCTCCCTTGGTTCCAAAGCCTCTTCCTTCGAGCTTGTCATCAGCCAGGTAGGAAATATCCGCCATGATTCTGTCTTCCGCCTTGCCGGATGCAGCCACACGTTGCCATTCCAGTGTATTACAAGAGACCAGGAAGACAGAAATAATAACAAAACAATAGCTCCAAAAGCGGGTAATAGGTATTAATTCCATTCTGTCAGGTATAACGTACAGGCATACAGGAGCCTATATTTGCGGGTCTAAAATACAACGGATGCGCCAATCTTATTTTTTAATGGGTATCGCTATAGCCTTTATCTGTGCCTGTGGACCCAAAACTACTGACCAAACAGACGAGGTCACCTCAGTTCCTGCTACGGATACCCTCCGGTACGATCAGGAAAAACACCTTTCCAATATCAGACAACTCACGTTTGGTGGAGACAATGCGGAAGCCTATTGGAGTTTTAATAGTCAATGGCTAACCCTACAGGCCACCAGACCAGCATGGAATGCAGCCTGTGATCAGATTTTCATCATCGATACACGTATTCCTGCTGATACTTCAACCATTCCCCAACGGGTGTCAACGGGATTTGGCCGCACGACCTGTTCTTATTTTATGCCAGGGGATACGGCTGTCCTTTATGCCAGTACACATGATGCCGATCAGGCATGTCCACCAGCTCCTGAGCGCCAGGTGGATGGTCATTACGTATGGCCGATCTATGAATCATTCGATATCTATATCGCAGATCTGAAAGGCAATCTAAAAGGAACACTCATCCAGCATCCGGGGTATGATGCGGAAGCGACAGTATCACCAAAGGGTGATAAAATCGTCTTCACCAGTATGCGCACGGGTGACCTCGAATTGTACACCTGCGACATAGATGGGAATAACATCAAACAAATAACCAAAGATCTCGGCTATGATGGTGGCGCGTTCTTTTCTCCGGATGGCAGCAAACTGGTTTTTCGTGCATCACGTCCAAAGACAGCTGAAGAAGTCAAATTATATAAAGATCTGTTAGCTAAAAATCTTGTGCAGCCTACTCACATGGACTTATTTGTATGCAATGTGGATGGCAGTGATCTGAAACAAATCACTAACCTCGGCAATGCAAACTGGGCTCCTTATTTTCATCCCTCCGGCAACAAGATTATCTTCTCCTCCAACCATCTTGCAGAACATGGATTTCCATTTAATCTTTACATGATTAACCTGGATGGAACCGGATTGGAGCAGATTACCTATGACACTGATTTTGATTCTTTCGCTATGTTTAGTCCGGACGGGAAAAAGTTAGCCTGGTCATCGAATAGGAATAACGGTACGACAAGGGCAACGAATGTATTTGTCGCTGACTGGGTTGAGTAAAGCACAAAGTAAGAATACGAATTTGAGATTTTGGGGATTTGATATTGGATTAAATAATTTTAGCCGCTAAATTCATAGCGCAAAGTATACATCAGAAATTAGATCCTAACATATCTTACTAAATCTTAAAAGATCCGCGTTCCCTGCATCATGAGCAGCCACGCATAACTCAAACTCACACTTCGACTCCGCTCTGTGCAGGCAACTAAAAAATTTACGTTATGTCCTTTATAGATAAATTGAAAACAAGATGGAAAGTAAAATCTGCCTTTCAGGTGATCATCATCCTGATCGTGTTTGCCTGCACGGGATTTAGTGTGATGTTTCTTAAACCTGTGATTACAGATATTATTTACCATGGCGGCAAATCGACCTGGTTTTCTATTTTGTACTGGATACTTATTTTTCCGGTCTATAATATTTTACTATTATTCTACGGCTTCATCTTCGGTCAGTTTCAATTCTTCTGGGAATTTGAAAAGAAATTTTTTGGAAGGATATTTGGGAAAACAAAAAGGGATATGCAGTAGTCATCCGCGCCTCTGCGTGATATTTTCTTTGCGAACTTTGCGTCTTTGCGCGACAAGTGTAAGAGAGTAAGAAAGAAAGAGAGTAAGAAAATATCCGATGCGTCTC
>JBBREG010000069.1:0-14717 GCA_038203125.1 Chitinophagales bacterium | reverse complement strand
ACGGTTATTTTATATTGCCTTACACGATTGGCATTGCACTGTCAGAAGATATCCGCACTCCCAAGTTTAATACAGATCGTGAAGAATTTACAGCGGTTGAGGTAAGTGTACAGACACGGCTTACAGGCCTCATGAATGTAGGTGGCTCTCAATCCGTAGAGTCGTTTCACCGCCGGTTGGGTCATATCATGTGGGATTATTGTGGCATGGCGAGAAATGCTGAAGGTTTGAAAAAAGCCCGTCATCTGGTGCGTGAATTACGTGCGGAATTTTACAGAGATGTGTTTGTCCCGGGCAGTCAGCATGATTTCAACCCGGAGTTGGAAAAAGCATACCGGGTGGCTGACTTTATTGAGATGGGCGAACTTATGATCCTCGATGCCCTGGAAAGAAATGAATCCAGTGGCGGACACTTTCGTGAAGAATATCAGTCAGATGAAGGTGAAGCGCAACGGGATGATCACCACTATGCATATGTTGCTGCTTGGGAGTGGATGAATATCGATGCTGAACCTGAAATGCATAAAGAGAAATTGAAGTTTGAAAACGTGGAGCTGAAGACGAGAAGTTATAAGTAAGGTAAGAAAGTCGGAGCGCAGCGCAGATCCCGCCATTTCTTTTTTGAAATGCAGCGGGAGAAGAAATGAAATAGAAATTATTAGGGTGAATTAAAAGTTGAATATGAATATCATGAAACTCAATCTTCATATCTGGCGTCAACGGTCAGCAAAAGACAAGGGAGCATTTGCGGAATACGCTGTTGATGCGAATGAGCATATGTCATTTCTTGAAATGATCGATGTGCTTAATCAGGCGCTTGTCGAGAAGAAAGAAGAACCTGTTGCATTTGAGCATGACTGTAGGGAGGGGATTTGTGGTGCGTGCAGCATGGTGATCAATGGTCGACCGCATGGTCCGTTGGATGGCACGACGGTATGCCAGTTGCATATGCGTCATTTCAAGGATGGGGAGCATATCTATGTGGAGCCATTTCGTGCAGAATCATTTCCTGTCATCCGTGATCTTGTTGTAGATCGTTCGGGTTTTGACAGGATCATTCAATCAGGGGGATATATATCAGTCAACACAGGACAGGCAGTGGATGGTAATGCCATTCCAATTGAAAAGGATCGCGCAGGAGAGGCATTTGATGCTGCTGCGTGCATTGGATGCGGTGCATGTGTGGCAGCGTGTCCCAATGGAAGTGCCATGTTATTTACAGCAGCAAAAGTTTCGCATCTGGCGATCATGCCCCAGGGTGAGGTTGAAAATGACCGCCGTGTTTTAGCCATGGTAGCACAGATGGATAAAGAAGGATTTGGTCGATGCTCAAATAATTATGCATGCGAAGCAGAGTGTCCAAAAGAAATTTCGGTCTCTCATATTGCACGTCTCAATCGTCTGTATTTGAAAAGCGGGTTGACGAGTAAGGCATAAGCCTCCGCCCTCGTTTATTGTTGCTGCGCCAATAAACGTTCCCTGCGTTTTAATCAGTTCGTTTCTGCGAAACATTGCGATTAAAAACACCGGGAGTTTTGAAAAGATTTGTCTGTTTTCTTAACCTTTTTCTTCAGCCGTAGCCTTCGTTTTAGCTTCATTTTTTTACTTCGTTACTTGTGGTGAGCTTGTCGAATCCATTCGTTATTCTGAACTCGCAACTCTCACTTTCACTGCGATGGAGCTGAAATTTCTGAAATAAAAATTGCAGTACCATTTCATTCACAATAGATGAAAAATTCAACATTAATTAATCCTTGTTCGATATTCGGAATTCAAGTAAGATCCTTTGCAATCGAATGGCAGTAGAGACGCGTTGCAACACGTCTCTACTGCCATTCGATTTGCACATGTTATCCCTTGCTCCTTTGATCCTTCATTTTCCCTACCTTACCCCACAAACCATTCTCATATGAAGCTTCAGTTTTGTGGTGCCGCACGCCAGGTCACAGGCAGTAGTCACTTGGTGACGCTGGATAGCGGGTATAAAATCCTCCTCGATTGCGGATTATTTCAGGGAAGTTATAAAGACGACCTGATCGCCAATGAAGAATTTTTGTTCAATCCTGCAGAAATCAATTGTGTGGTGCTTTCACATGCCCATATGGATCATGCCGGCCGTCTGCCCAAGCTGGTCAAGGATGGCTTTAATGGTAAAATACATGCCACTCATGCGACACGTAGTCTTTGTGCTATCATGTTATTGGATGGCGCGTACATCCAGGAAAAGGATGCAGAGTATTATAATAAAAAGAACAAGAATAAATTTTCATTGGCTGATCCGATTGAGCCACGTGCCCCTTTGTATACCACAAAGGATGTGGACAAGACGATGAATTTATTTATCGGATATACATACAATAAATGGTATCGTGTATGTGATGGAGTAAAAGTGATGTACACGGATGCTGGTCACATCCTTGGTAGTGCAACTGTAACATTGCAGGTCACTGAAAATGGAAATACGGTTACGCTGGGATTTACCGGTGATATCGGACGTCCAAATCGACCTATCCTGCGGGATCCGCAACCCATGCCTCCTTGCGATTACCTCATTTGCGAATCTACCTACGGTGATACAACCCATGAGGCACCCCCCAATGAGATCGATCGTTTCCTGGAAATTATTACACATACCTGTATTACAAAACGTGGCAAACTGATTATTCCTGCATTCAGCATCGGACGTACACAAGAACTGGTTTATCTTCTTGACCAGGCCGAAAATGCCGGACGATTACCTAAGGTTAAGGTATATGTGGATAGCCCGCTTGCTGTAAATGCTACCACAGTTTTTGGTGCTCATCCGGAGTGTTATGATAATGAAATGAATAAATATTTACTGATTGATGAAAATCCATTTGGTTTCAATAATCTGACCTACATACGTGAAGTCGAACAATCAAAAGCATTAAATACCAGCAAAGAACCCTGTATCATCATTTCTGCCTCTGGGATGATGAATGCCGGCCGGGTGAAACATCACCTCTTTAATAATATTGAGGATTCCCGAAATACATTTCTCATCGTTGGATACTGCTCTCCGGAAACTCCCGGGGGTGCTTTACGCAATGGAGCCGCAGGCTTAAAGATATTTGGTGAGTATAAACAAGTACGGGCCGATGTAGAAGTGATGGATTCCTTCTCCGCCCACGGTGACCGGGTAGAGATGAAAGACTTTATTACAAATCAAAAATCGTCAGCCAAAAAAATATTTCTTGTTCATGGTGAGTATGATACACAGCAATCATGGAAATCCTACCTGATGGAGGATGGATTTGGAGAAATACAGATTCCGGCCAAAGGAGAAATTATTGAGCTGAGCTAACGAATTAGGAGTTACGAGTTAGGATTTACGATTTTAGATTTTATGAGCGACTGAGGCACCATCACGCTGGGGCGTGAGATTTTAGATTATTTATGAGTGCATGTGAGATATCATTGCATTGTAATCAGCAATTGGATGTGTACGCGATGCATCCCGTTCTCTACAGCCAATTGTTTAATCCTTGTTGCTAACGATAAGCTTCCTCTCCGCTTCCAGGTTCGTCATTTTGGCACTGATCCTGCTCCGCTCCTTGCTCAACACCGTAAGGATTCGCTCAATCTCCTGACGTGTCCGGGATACACTCTCAAGTGATTTATTTACTTTTTGCTGAATGAAATAATCAGTGATCAGATTATCAAAAAACACATTAGAGAACTGACCGAAGGATTCAATTTCAAGATGGATGTTAAGCTGAAAGGATGCATCGACGTCGCGGAGCTCTTTAGCGAATTTGATTAGAGAATGTCTGGCTTCCTGTACCATCCCCCGCGCATGATCGATAGCACGATACTTCATATGACCCGTATTTTGCTGGCTGCCGGCCCACATTTCACGCTGACCCCAATTTTTTGCTTCATGTAAAAACTGCTCAGCTTTGGTGACAAACTGGTTTGTGATCTGGCCCGCAGTAATCGCTTCCTCGACATCCAAAGAATATTTAGCGAGCTGGTCAGACTGCGTGAGAATTGCTTTTAATGCTAAAGCCAAAACAGGATCCTTCTCCAGAATTTCTTCTTCTCGTTGTGTATACAATTGTACCAGCTCTGCTGCTACACGCTCTTCGCTTTGTTCCTTTTTTAGCAGCAGGTCAAGTTCGAATCGGATCAGCTCTACAGATTTATACAATTCATTAAACCGAAGTGAAGCTTTCAGGTATTCTTCTCTTTCCTTATCCAGCTTTTCCTCACGATCTCCCATCCATTTTCTAAACATGGTAGAAATACCTTCTCTTTCTAATGCTTCCACATCACGCTGTTCTTTATCCAGTACTTTTTCCATGCTGGATAATGCCGCCTGTTCGAATTGCAATCGCTCCTGCAGGACAACAGTATGCTGACGAACTTTTTTGATCTGTTCGAGTTCCGTAATCTTATGTGTCAGTTGTTGATGGAGCTGGCTCATGATTCGCTAAAAGAAATTCTGCGCAGAAAGTTCTCTGAGGTGTCAATATCGAATGAAAGGATTCTGTCACCCGACAGCGCGCTCACCTGTAAGCGATACGCTGCATGTATTTCTTCGATAGCCGCCGATGATTGATCCGGTCTTCTGTATTCCAGTGCCTGGCATGCGATCAACCATTCGATGGCCAATATTTTCCAAACATTATTGACCACCTCAAACAATTTCATGCCAGCACCAGCGGCCATGCTTACATGATCTTCCTGCCCCGCGCTCGTGACGATCGAGTCAGTGGATGCAGGGTGTGAAAGGATTTTATTACGGTTGACAATAGATGCGGCAGTATACTGACAGATCATCATCCCCGATTCCAGACCGGGATTGGTGGCGAGTGCATGAGGCAATCCTCTTTGTCCTGTCAACAACAGGTACGATCTTCTTTCAGAGATACTCCCCAACTCTGCCAATGCAATCGCGAGGAAATCGGAAGCAAAGGCCAGCGGTTGTGCATGAAAATTTCCTCCGGATATAATTTGTGTTCCATCTTCATTTGAAAAAACAAGTGGATTATCCGTTACGGAATTGATCTCATTATTCGCAATTTGCTGTGTGTACTCTATTACATCACGCGTAGCACCATGTACCTGTGGCGCACATCTGAAAGAATACGGATCCTGAAGATGTGCCTTTTCACGTTTTAGAATTGTCGATCCTACAATCCAATTCCGGATAGATGCCGCAGCCAATATCTGCCCGGGCTGATTGCGTTGAATATGAATTCCTTCAAACAAAGGCGATGGATGACAATCAAATCCATCCATGGAAACTGCCATACACAGGTCTGCCATATTTGCCAACCTGATCCCATTGTCAACAGCAAATATCAACCACGCTAATGAAAACTGTGTACCGTTAATCAGGGCAAGACCTTCCTTTGCTTCCAGACTCAACGGATCCATACCACTCAACTGGAGAGCCTTCATGGCGGGCATCTGTTCGCGACGATACATGACCTCACCCTCCCCGATCATCGGAAGGCATAGATGTGCAAGAGGTGCGAGGTCACCACTGGCACCCAGTGATCCGAGAGACGGCACTACCGGGATAATGTTGTGATTGTGCATGTCCAGTAAAAACCGGACTACCTCACTGCGGACTCCTGAAAATCCTTTAGACAGGCTGATGATTTTGAGCAGTAATGTGAGCCGAATGATGATGGCCGGGGCTGCCGGACCCACCCCACAGGCATGAGATTTTATCAGGTTTGTTTGTAACTGCCGGATTTCATTCGGAGAGATCGAAATGGTATACATCGCTCCAAAACCTGTATTGATGCCATAATAGCGTTCGATGGAATCCTCCAGCAGCGATTCAAGTGCTTTCCGGTTGGAATCTATCCGTTCCCAGACATTGTCTGCCAGGGTGATTTTTTCACCCAGCATCCTGATAATCTCATGTATATGTAGTTCCTGGCCTTCATACAGATAGTTTTCCATGCGTCAAAAATACTCAGGCATTTCCGCTCATGTTAATATGGGTTTAGGAATAGGTTAAATGGAGGTTAAAGAATCATTTGTATATCAGAATAAAAAATATATTAGTGTAATACATTCAATCTGTTACTTATAAATTCTGCAACCCTGCTCACCAGATGGGGTGAAACTTTTCGATCGAAGCCTTCGTCTTATGTGCAGAGTGAGAGCCAATAAATACAGTACTTTTGGCGTCTCTTCATCACATCGTTCAAATTAATACCTCAAAACAATGAATAAGATCTTTTTTGTACTCCTGATTTTTGCTTTTGGAGCGGTGACGCAACTGAGCGCTCAGCGTATTGCTATCGTGGATATCACGAAAGTGCTTGAAGAGTTGCCGGATTATAAAACCGCGCAAACTGACCTTGACAACCTGGCCGCAACATGGCGTCAGGAGATAGCCCTCGAATACGACCAGATCAAAGCTATGTATAACAAATACCAGGCTGAGCAGGTCCTGCTGACGGAAGATGCCCGTAAAACCAAAGAGGATGAGATCATGGAACGTGAGAAAGCCGTTCGTGAGCTTCAGCGTGACAAATTTGGACCGGAAGGCCAGTTGTTCCGCAAGCGTCAGGATCTCGTTCAACCGATCCAGGAACGTGTCTATGCTGCTATCCAGAATTATGCGGAAGACCGTGGATTTGACTTCATATTTGATAAGGGGGGCACAGGTGGCCTGATCTTCTCAAATGCCGAATATGATAAAACAGACGATGTTGTTCGGCTTCTATCCAAATAAGGGTCAATTTCCTATTTTTGCACACTTTTAAAAAAAAATAATATCCATTGCAAATGAAATTACTTCTGAAATACAGTCTCATTTTCGCCCTGGCCTTCATGCTTCACATGACCGCTGGTGCCCAAAAAATTGGCTATGTCAACAGTGCCAGCCTGCTGGAAATGATGCCAAAAGTCAAAGAAGCGGAATCAAATCTTGAGACGCTCAACAAACAACTTCAGGCCAAAGGCCAGAAAATGATGGAAGACTTCCAGGTAAAATACCAGGATCTCGAGCGCAGAGCCCAGGCGGGTGACATTGCTCCAAAAGATCAGGAAGCGCAGGTAGCCATGCTCAAAGAAGAGGAAAACAAGATCCTCGCATTTGAGCAGGATATGCAAACACAATTAGCGGCCAAACGTGATGAATTACTGGCTCCGATCCTTGATGACGTACGGAATGCCATTCAGACCGTTGCCAAGGATAATGGTTATTCATACATCTTTGATGGCAGTCCTGGTGTCGGTGTGTTACTGTATGCAGATGATGCTACTAACGTCACTACAATGGTAAAAGCGAAATTAGGTATTCAATAAAAGAGATTGATTCCTTCAATAAAAATCCCCGGTCATCTGATCGGGGATTTTTTTTGCTCATTATTATTCTTCTTCGTCATCCAGTGGCTTTTGATCTTTCGCTTTGGGATCAAGCTTTTTATCCTGAACTTCTTTATTTAAAAAATCATTGAGCTTATCTATTTCAAAAGTAGACTCCATCTCACCAAATGCATTGACACGGATATCAAATCCTTTCAGGCTTTCGTGAAACGGAGGGCGGTGTCCTTTCGGAACGTCTGTTCCTTTTTTCTTCTTGGGCATCTTTTTTCTTTTTAGTATCCTTTAACGAATTCATCACTTTTTTCGATCCACCATTTTTCGAAGGCGGGCCACTGTCATTTCCTTTCCCAGAATAGCTGCAATCGCATAGACGTCCGGACCTTGTGTAGTCCCTGTCAATGATGCACGCAGGACAGGCATGATGGCACCCATTTTAATGCCGGATGCTGTGATCCATTCTTTTGCAAGAGTAGAAGTATTTTCTTCGGTAAAAGGTTCAGCAGTTTCCAGTACATCTGCTAGGGAATGAAGTGCATTTGCTAAGTCCGGTTGCCATTTTTTATCAATTTCCACATCATCATAGGACACCTCATCGTGGAAAAAATACTGGCCTTGTGTAAAGACATCTTTGAGTACATGCAGCCTGGGCTTTAGCAAATTAAATACAGCCTCCAGATGTGCATGATCCGGATCGATCGATTGTGCTTCAGCATATTTCCGCAGTCTGTCTTTTGATGTTTCAAAATCAAGATGCATTACATATTGCTGATTGAACCATAAGGCCTTTTCAAAATCAAATCTTGCTCCGGCTTTGTGGATACGTTCAGGGTCAAAGGCCTCGATCAATTGATCTATTGAAAATATTTCTTGTTCGGTTCCGGGATTCCATCCCAGAAAAGCTAGAAAATTGATCACCGCTTCCGGCTCGAATCCATAGCTGTCAAAACCTAATATATTTTCTTCGGGATTGTCCGAAGGCCATGCTAATGGAAATACAGGTACACCAAATTTTTGTCCATCACGCTTACTGAGTTTACCATTCCCATTTGGCTTGAGGATCAATGGTAGATGTGAAAAAGTCGGCATCGTGTCTTCCCATCCAAAAGCCCTGTAGAGCAATACGTGATGTGCGGTGCTTGGTAACCATTCTTCTCCGCGGATGACGTCTGTGATCTGCATGAGATGATCATCCACAACATTGGCCAGATGGTAGGTTGGAAATCCATCAGCTTTCAGCAGGACCTTGTCATCCAGTTCTGTGCTGTCAAATGAAACATCCCCCCGGATCTTATCCTGAATGTGGATCGTCTGGTGTGGCTCCACTTTTAATCTTATCGTGTAGGGTGTCCCGGAAGCCATCCTTTCGTCCAGCGCTCCCGCAGAAATCGTCAGGCTGTTATTCATCTCATTACGAACGGATGCATCATATTTGAATGTCGCATGACCCTGTCCGGCCATCTTCTGGCGGGCTGCATCGAGATCTTCCGGTGTATCAAAGGCGAGATACGCTTTCCCTTCGTCTACCAGCCGTCTGGCGTGAGCCTGATACATTGGCGTCCGTTCTGACTGCCGGTAAGGCGCGAAAGGACCTCCTTCTGTAATACCTTCATCGGGGTCGAGACCTAACCAGAGCAGGGCGCGCATAATATATTCTTCAGCTCCCTGGACGAAACGGACCTGGTCAGTGTCTTCGATGCGAAGGATAAATTGGCCTCCCCGCTTGCGAGCCAGGAGGTAATTATATAGTGCGGTCCGGATCCCTCCAATATGCAAAGCTCCGGTAGGACTTGGAGCAAATCTTAATCTTGTCATTTTTCCTGATTACTTTTGCGTCGATTTTTAGAGCCGAAACTTAGAAAGCCGTTAAAAACCAGTGATTTTCAGCGCATAATGCAGCATTAAGCTTAGATATATCGTTAAGAATACATTTAAATCCTTGCCCAAAAATAACGCGGGGCAAAGATAACTAATCCGTGAACCAGTCTATTTCGTACACCAGCACATGTATCTTGTCCATACACCACAATACGTTCAGTCCCTATTCCCTGGTCTGACGTGGAAAATGCCCCAGGAGAGCAGGGAAATCTACCTGACGTTCGATGACGGACCGATACCGGAAGTTACACCTTGGGTACTCGACATACTCAGGCATTATGATGCCAAGGCTACTTTTTTCTGTGTGGGTGATAATGTTCGAAAGTATCCTGAAATCTTTGATCAGGTCATCGAAGAAGGGCATAGTGTAGGCAATCACACATTGAATCACCTCTCGGGTTGGGCAACAGAAAATATCACCTATTTCAATAATATCCGTCATTGCGCCCGCATGGTGCATTCCGGATTGTTCCGCCCACCTTATGGAAAGATTCGTCCCAGCCAGGCACTCTTTTTACAGCGTCACTATCGGATCATCATGTGGGATGTTCTGAGTGGTGACTTTGATAATGATATCGCACCTGAAGATTGTTTTCAGAATGTCATTCAAAATGCGGGGTCTGGTTCTATAGTTGTGTTTCACGACAGCATCAAGGCACAATCAAATCTTCGGTATGCACTCCCCCTGGTATTGGAACATTTTTCCAGGAAGGGATATACCTTCAGCGCGCTTAACCAGGAAGTTCCTGCAGCCCAGGAGCGAATGAAAGTTGCGGTTTAAAAAACAATCTAATTACCTAGGATTTTCCGGCCGTGATACCAGGTAAGCGCAAGTTGCGGATGAAGGATCTCAAGATCTTCGGGTAAAATTTTTCCAGCAGCCATCACCTCTCCCCTGAATAGTTTTTTTATTTCGTGGATCTGGTCAATTCCTTCTGTGGCTTTGATGGCTCCACCGGAAGTCAATATCGTATCAATATTCTCAAATTCGTTTAACCAGACGATGTCGTTTTCAACATAGCTGATATTGTCGATGGCTTTGTGAAAAGTTATAGGGAGTGGATGTGCTGCTTCCATTAAAGTGATCATGGACGCCCGGTCAATTCTGTTGTTTTTTAAAATGCCAAATACAAATCCTTCGATGGGCAGGGTTTTTAATTCGATGATGGAATCCACCATATCCTGCAACTCATCAGCAGTCACTTCATATCCCGTCTCCGTGCTACGTATCATGACACGAATCGGAATTGTGAGGGAATTACACAAAGATGATACTAGAGCCGTGTCGGGTGTCATTCCTTCTGTTTCCAGGCGAGTACAAATTTCAACACGATGAGCACCATATCGCTCTGCCTGGATAGCTTCCTCCAGGTTTGTGACACATGCTTCCAGTTTGACATTGTGGGTTGACATTTCGAAAAATATGAGTGCGGGAAATTTTTTGGAAAATATAATATAAAAAAGTGAATATGACGAACATCAATAATGACGGGGCGTATATCAAAAGGATTTCGACGAAATCCGTTTCAATTTTCCGTAGTTTTTATTTAGCCCATAGGTTGTATTTCAAAATACAATAGATCGCCCGGAATCCATCACGCCACCCAATCTTTTTCCCCTCCGCATAGGTACGCCCGTAATATGAAATACCCACTTCATAAATTCTTACACCTTCTACCCTGCTGACTTTCGCCGTTACTTCGGGCTCAAACCCAAAACGTTTTTCTTTCAGCTTCAGCCCTTTAATAATATCGGATCGAAAAAGTTTATAACACGTTTCCATATCCGTCAGATTGAGGTTGGTAAATGTGTTGGAGATCCGCGTCAAAAAAGCATTCCCGATCGAATGCCAGAAAAACAAAATACGATGTGGATTACCGCCCATAAAACGGCTTCCGTATACCACATCAGCAAAACCTTTCAGGACAGGTATCAACAACACCGCATATTCATCCGGATCATATTCAAGATCCGCATCCTGGATGATCGTATAATCTCCTGTTGCTTTTTCAATTCCCGTATGCAGGGCTGCACCCTTTCCCTTATTCACCTCATGGGCGAAATACTGCAAGGGGAATTCAGGAAACTGATTTTTATATTTCAGGATGGCACCCGCTGTGTTGTCACTGGAATGATCATTCACAATGATGACCTCTTTCTTCCATTGATCCGGAAGTGTGGTCACCCTGACTTTGTCAAGGATCAGGTGAATCGTTCGCTCTTCGTTGTACGCTGGGATGACTATGGAAAGAACCGGCAAGGATACGTCAGTTAGGTGTAGGACGCAAAGGTATTAAATCAATCTGCAACCAGATTACCCTCATGATGTGGAGATGGTATGTCAGCTACGCCACCATTGGCCCGGTCCACCCTTGGATTCATCAACCCAAACCAAAGTGGCGGAATAAAAGCAATGACAATAGACATCGGATAACCATATGGCAACTGAGGACTCTCATCCAGATGGCGGAGCATCTGGTATTTCCGGGTGGTCTGGTAATGATGATCTGCATGACGCACCAGTTCGAATAAGACAATCCTGCCCAACTCATGATTCGAATTCCAGGAGTGTCCTTCACGCATCGGCTCATACCTGCCGGAAGAAAGTCTTTTGCGAATCAGACCATAGTGTTCAATATAATTCACTGACTCCAATGCCAGGACTCCTACCAGGGCTGTAACCAGATAGGTCAGTAATCCTCCCCAACCACTTACCTGAAAAACAAAAGCAAGTAATACCAGATGGGCTGCGTGTGCCCAAAGTATCTCCGAATGCAAAAAAGACTTTTGTTTTTTCTCCTGCATACGTTTTTCAATCTTCCATGCATTCCTATATCCAAGCGTAATACTTCGAATAAAGAAAAAATACAAAGGCTGATTTTTTCGTGCAGTCGCAGGGTCTCCAGGCGTTCCCACATGTACGTGATGACCATAATTATGTTCCAGCGTGAAATGCGAATACAACGTGGGGAGCAATAACAATTTTGCTAACCACCGGTCAAAAGGATGTTGGCGATGTCCAAGTTCATGTGCAACATTAATTCCTGATACACCCAACAATACACCCACATTCAGAATAGAAAAAACACGTTCTGATGTCGTCCAGTCATTGTGTCCCAACAGCCAGATAAAATACCCGGAGATCAGATAGATCGCGGGCACATTCAGATAGAGCAACCAGTCAAAAATCCTGACCCTTGATTTTCTTTGTAACACTTCTTCCGGTTCTGTATAAATTGACGCGGGAACAAATAACTCAATCAGGGGTACAAGCAGAAAACTGAAATACAGCACACCCGGTGCGGCCCAGCCTCCGAAATACAATCCCATAAAGCATGAAAGCGGGACAATATAGGCCAGCAGATATCGGAGGTCGCTGAATTTCATAAGCTGTTATCTTTACGCGTTCAAAATTAACCAATCGTAAGGAGAGCATGAGTGGAGACTTTATACCCATGGTGGTCAAAGAAATACGGCAGGAAACCAGCGAGGCTGTCAGCATACTGTTGGAATACCCACAGGATCAGGCAGATAAGCTGGATTTTAAACCCGGTCAATACATCACAGTGAAGTGGCATGACGGAGATAAAGAGTATCGTCGCTCATACTCTCTGAGCTCAGTTCCGGAGGATCCTCATCTGGCAATTACCATCAAAGAAGTAAGTGGCGGCCAGATTTCCCCTGTCCTGACCCGTAAGCTTTCGCCCGGGGACATCCTGGAGATCCTGCCTCCGGAAGGAAAGTTTACAGCCAATTTTGGTCCTGAAAACAAGCGCAATATTTTCCTGATCGGCGCTGGTAGTGGCATCACACCGCTGATCTCAATAGCCCGGACGGCACTTGAAAAAGAACCTCGTAGTGTGGTCGTACTGCTCTATGGAAGCCGCCATCCGGACCAGATTATTTTTAAACAAAAGCTGGATGAACTGTCCAGCCATTATGCAGGTCAGTTTTTTGTTTATCATACCCTTTCCAAACCCGATGCAGGATCCGGCGTGCTGAAATCTTTATTTGGAAAAAAGAAACCGGAATGGACCGGGCTTAAAGGCAGGATCAATCCGCATCGGATCGAAGACACGTTGAAAAAACATGCAGTGCGACCCGATAGTGATCTTTTCTTTTTGTGCGGACCAGGAGACCTGATCACCATGGGCGAAGCCACATTAAAAGAACAGGGCATCAA
This sequence comes from Chitinophagales bacterium, assembly GCA_038203125.1. Lineage (GTDB taxonomy): Bacteria > Bacteroidota > Bacteroidia > Chitinophagales > Saprospiraceae > Opimibacter. Next base: position 1,342 of record JBBREG010000069.1, on the reverse strand, counting down.
AACTGATCACATCAAAAAAGAGTTCTTTACAGCACCTTCTGATCCGGATGCAGAACGAAAAACAACTATGGTAAAATCACCCCAGGCATCATCGCTTGTCATCGTCCATCTGAGAGGCGAAAAAATTGAAGCACAGGTATCAAATGAAAGCATTCTCGATACATTGCTTGCACTTGGATACGATGCACCGTATTCCTGTCATAGCGGTGCATGTGCTACCTGCATGGCGAAAGTGATACAGGGTTCCGTTGAGATGGATGCCTGCTTCGCACTCAGCGATAAAGAAGTTGCAGATGGATATATTCTGTCATGCCAGGCTCATCCGACCGCACCTATCGTTGAGATTACATATGATGAATAGCATTTTGATCAGAGCACCCTTGCTTTTTCAGAGCACGGGGTAGGTTTAAATGCTGAGATCACTTTTTTATAATAGGCTTCATATTTAGGCAGGATATGAGTAATGTCAAATCGCTTCGCCTGCTCCAGGGCATTTGCACGGAAGGTCGCTAACATGTCAGGATTCTGAAGTAGCAAAAGAGCATTCTCACCCATCGCTTCCACATCTCCGATATCGGAAAGAAAACCCGTAACGCCCTGTATATTCACCTCAGGCAGACCACCTGCATTGGAGGATATCACAGGGACTTCACATGCCATGGCTTCCAGTGCGGCCAGACCAAAACTTTCATTGGACGAAGGAATGATAAAGAGATCAGCCACTGCCAGAATTTCTTCAATGGCATCTTGTTTTCCGAGAAAGCGCACATGTTCGTAAAGGCCGATCTCTCTGCACAACCGTTCCAGCTTGGGACGTTCAGGACCATCCCCTACTAATAAAAGTTTCGCAGGAATTTGTTTCAAAACAATTGCAAAGGTGTAGATGACATCTTCGATCCGTTTCACTTTCCGGAAATTACTGGTATGCACCAGGATCTTTTCACCAGCAGGAGCTATAGCCATGCGGAAGTGATCTTTATTTGTCCGGCTAAAACGGGAGAAATCAATAAAATTGTAGATCACTTCGATCTCCTGGTTGATCCTGAGCTGCTCGCACGTCTGTTGCAGGAGATGTTGCGACACCGCAGTGACACCGTCACTCTGGTTGATACTAAATGCCACGACAGGTGCAAAAGAACGGTCCCTTCCTACGAGGGTTACATCCGTACCATGCAATGTGGTGACGACAGGGATATGGATATCCTCTGATGCCAATATCTGCTTGGCGAGATAGGCTACAGTAGCATGGGGTATAGCATAATGGACGTGCAGCAGATCCAGCTTCTCATATTTGACAACATCCACCAGTTTGCTGGTAAGTGTGGTGTCATAAGGTGTGTAA
>JBBREG010000068.1:0-14783 GCA_038203125.1 Chitinophagales bacterium | reverse complement strand
GTTGTGGACCCATTTTGATTTCTTCAGGACCTCGCATCCGGAAGGAGATCATCGATGGTCCAGTTGCTTTGCCAGGACAATGGACGACAGCTCACTTACTTTTCAACTTATACTATCCCGATTGCAGACAAAAACAGTTTCATCTTTTTAGCGAGATCGAACGATTGGTTGCAGAAGATAAAGTTGTGGCTGGTGTCATCATCCATGAAAATAGGTTCACCTATGAAGCTAAAGGTCTCCTGAAGGTTACAGACCTGGGTGAAGCGTGGGAAGATGAAACGCATACACCGATTCCTCTCGGGGGAATTTTTGCAAAGACAAACCTCGGACCCGACCTGATAGACACTCTTGAGAGATTGATCCGCGAAAGCATCCTGTATGCACGCAACCATCCCCGGCAGGTAATGGAATATATCCGTACGTACGCTCAGGAGATGAATGAATCGGTCATGATGAGCCATATTGACCTATATGTCAATGAATATTCTCTCGATTTAGGAGAAAAAGGACGTGAAGCTGTGGCTTTACTGAAAAAAAAGATACGGTAACGTATCTCAGGAGTAATCCTATTCCCAACAATATCAGCCTAAAACATATTATAAAAAAATAACTTATCTTTTTTATTGATAAAAAGCCAATTACATATGTTGATTATATTTAATATGTTTTATATTTGACGCATAAGTTTTGGTTTTTTAATGGATAATCGCAGTGGCTCGTAAAACGTTACGAGCCCCTTTTTATGAATCTCTCCAGCAGTTACACAGGTTCCTGCTTCCAGATAAGAAGTGTGATCTTAGTTTTAGTTAACCTTAAGCCCGCTCGAAGGAGAGGGCTTTTTTTTTGCCCTCCAATGTTCGGCGTAGGCTGTCCCATGTCGTTGCGTTGTCAAATTTCAGATTTGACGTAAGACCTTCATGAGACGCACGAATAATCAATTATCAACATAAATCTCCTTAATAACCTCGCCCATACCTGACAATGTTGCTTCCCCTATGCCCTATGCTCTTTGCTGCTCGCGCATTACCTTTGCGCCACTAAAAAACGAAATACTTCATCCGTATGATCATTGGTGTTCCTAAAGAAATCAAAACAAACGAAAACCGTGTAGCCTTAACCCCTGCCGGTGCGCTCGAACTGACCAAGCGAGGTCATAAAGTCTATATTCAGCATTCAGCAGGTTTCCACAGCGGATTTGAAGACGCTGAATATGAAGAGCAAGGCGCCTCCATTCTTCAGACCATTGAAGAAGTCTATGCGGTGGCAGACATGATTATTAAAGTCAAAGAACCGATTGCTGAAGAATATCCACTGATCAAAAAGGACCAGCTCCTCTTTACGTATTTCCATTTTGCATCTTATGAGCCGCTCACGAACGCAATGATTGAAAGGCAGGCAATATGTCTGGCTTACGAGACGGTAGAATTACCTGACAGATCCCTTCCCCTACTCGTTCCCATGTCAGAAGTGGCAGGTCGGATGGCAGTGCAGGAAGGTGCTAAGTTCCTCGAAAAGCCGGAAGGTGGCCGTGGAGTTTTGCTGGGTGGAGTACCAGGTGTTTCACCCGCAAAAGTGCTGATTCTCGGAGGAGGTATCGTGGGGACACAGGCAGCAAAGATGGCTGCTGGCCTGGGCTCTCTTGTCACCATCCTGGATGTAAATCTCAACCGGATGCGTTACCTGGAGGATATCCTGCCGCCCAATGTGATCACTATGTATTCCAATGAAGTCAATATACGTGAACTCATCAAAACACATGATTTGATCATTGGCGCTGTATTAATACCCGGAGCTAAAGCACCCATGCTAATCACACGTGATATGTTGAAAACCATGAGGCCTGGAACAGTTCTGGTGGATGTTGCCGTCGACCAGGGTGGATGTATCGAAACATGTCGTCCGACAACACATGAAGACCCTATTTTTGTAATTGATGGCGTTGTACATTATTGCGTAGCTAATATGCCCGGAGCTGTTCCATATACGTCGACCATTGCGCTTACGAACGCAACTTTACCATATGCACTAAGACTTGCCGACAAAGGTTGGCAGACAGCCTGCAAAGAAGACCCGGCATTGAAGCTCGGGCTCAATGTGGTCAATGGTCAGATTGTTTATAAAGGTGTCGCTGACGCATTTAACCTTCCTTACGTGGCAGTAGATTCGGTTCTATAACCCCACTAACGCAAATGTAAAGACTTGATTTTTTTTGTAAAATTTCTTTTACATGTGACGATTAAGGCCTAACTTCAAGTCGGGAATATATTCTTTCACCTTCAACCTCAACTTACTGAAGTATGAATATCACTTTTGAAGAATTACGCAGAATCAAACATGCCCTACCTACTGGCAGTGTTAAAAAAATTGCAGATGAATTGCACTTAGAAGAGCAAACCGTCCGCAATTATTTTGGAGCAAAAAAATACGAAAACGGACAGATTGTATCACAACATATTCAGCCAGGACCAGACGGAGGAATTGTCTGCCTGGAAGATGATACCATCCTGACTGTAGCAATGCGTATCATCGAAGAATCCACTCATGATACCATGGCCCAAAATTAAAAAGGTGACCCCCGCAAAGTAGGTCACCTTTTTTTATGCCGGTAACTGTTCCATACGTCTTCATACGACCAATCTTGATGCACCGCCTAGGCTGTGCCTACGCGGTGTGCTGAGCGTCGAAGTATTCGTGTGTTGGCAAAATCTGTTGTGCGAGTGTGGCAAGAGAATCATCCTTTCAAATCAATCTTCACTTATCTCGAAATGAATGTCCTGTATTCCAATGTAGTTACATCAGGGGATTGGTACATGATCAGTTGTGTGATGAAAGGTTTCACTAATGACCTTCGAAAGCAAAGCAGTGTACGTTTAGGTTCATCGTCCGTAACAAAGGAATAGACATCTACCCGCTCAACAGCGTAAAGATGTATCTGATTAGCTGCATTGATCCAATTACTTGCCTGTTGATAAGGTATCACCAAACGGATTTCACCCCCAGTGTTTAATCTGCGATGTAATCCCATCATCCACGAATGAGGAGAATCTTTTGAATGACGTGATATCCTCCTTGATTCATTCATGGATACATTATAGTCAGACGGATAATATGGTGGGTTAATGATGATCAGATCATACTGTTGTTCAGCAGCATCATATTGGAGCACGTCCTCGTTTTTAACATGAAGTCGTTCTTTCCATTGTGAATTCAGGAAATTTTCCCGGGCAAGCCTCAACGCTTCAGGATGAATATCAATAGCATCAATTATCGCATCTGGAAAAACCTGCGCCATCATCAGAGCAAGAATTCCGGTACCACAACCGATATCTAAAACGTGTTCAGGTGAAGTGGGTGTTCGTGAGGTCCACGAACCTAACAGGATAGCATCGGTACCCACTTTTAGAACTTCTTCCGTTTGCCGGAGCTGAATATCCCCCCAGGAAAATACGTCACGTGATTTTTCCGGATTGAAATCCGGCATTATTTATTCTCCTCGTTGCCATTAAATACGATCTTAATGGATTCACTCGTCTCCATGTTTGAATCCAGCGTTACTCGTTGTGTATTGGTGCCATCAAAAACTGACACGGAGACGGTATTGGGTGGCACCATACCAACATTATGTGCGTACACAACCAGATCTTTGCTGAACCCTAACAATGTGGTGGTGATCGTATGTTTTTCTGCTTTCAGTTCATAATTGGTGAGGATCCATTCATTCCCCAGCTTAAGTGAAATGATATCGCCATCGACGGTATTATGATCCCAGACATTGATGGTGAGTTTACGTTTCTTGACTTCAAGTGTACCTTTTTCAAGAACAGTGATGGAGTCAGCAGCAATATCCTTCGGGGGTTCAAATTCTTTCGCTGTCCATCCGATCAGGTCATGAAAAGCAAACAGGTCTGACGTAGAGGCTGTAAATCCCAACCATGCCGTATGATCCGGACTCTTAATTTTATCGGCAATATCCAGTTTGACGGACAGGATAGAAAATAAATAAGAATCAAGGTACACCTCAAGATTACCTCCGCGATAGATGATGCGCGTAAAATGTGGATTACCATCTGTGATCTCAGGAATTTCATGAACCGTTGCCAGACGCTTATATGTTTTGGTATCCGGATTATAGTAGGATAGATTTACGTGATTGTTGCTTCCCTCGTTATCATCCTTGGTGTCAAACTCAATCGCAACCGCAAAAGGTATTTTTTTATACCCAATATCATTTCCAATACCCCCCGTAATATTCACGCCCTGTGCCTGGATCACAAAGGCAAATCCGTCACCCGGCAATTTTGATTTCTGATCGCTGGAAATCAGAAACGTAAATTCAGTTTCAAAGCCATCTGTGAAATCAATTTTTTTTGCAGAATACCAGCACGCGCCCACCTGATTTGGTTTATCGGTAGTTAACCGCACACGATCTTTTCCTAACTCTGTAGCACCTTCGACAGATATATTATCAGATAATGCTTTGAAATCATTGATCTGGAATAAATAGTCCTGGCCTGATACAGAAATCGTGAACACCATCAACAGTACTATACCCAAGATCTGGTGCATGAAACGTCTGGTGTAAAAGAATGAAAGATGTGAATGGGACATATGCCGGATAGATAAGTAATGAGAACAGCAATGAAAGACCTAAAGCAAAGGTAAGAAAGGGGTATAGATTGGAATTACAAATAAATTGCATTCACAAATCATTGTATAACAGGGGATAAAAATAAAAAAGGCTCATAACCGAAGTTATAAGCCTTTCATGGCAGCCCCTAGGGGAGTCGAACCCCTCTTTACAGAATGAAAATCTGTCGTCCTAACCGATAGACGAAGGGGCCGTCTGATCGGATGCTTCTTTTAAAGCAGGGCAAAATTAGAATTTTTTGAAAATCAGACTTAAAAAATTTACAACCAAACGCTCAGAATCCGGTTCAATACGTGTTTATACACTGCTAATCAGGCTGATATGATCTTTAATTCATTTAGTATAGAAAGACGAATTCAGCAAAAAACATGTTGCTTTTGGCTTATTTGTAGCCTAACCGATTAATTTTGTACCTCATTTTTTTAACAATCGATCATGGCTACGAGAATTGCAATTAACGGTTTCGGCCGCATAGGACGTCTTACATTCAGAAAACTCTATAGTATGCCAGATGTGGAGATCGTCGGTATCAATGACCTGACGGATCCTGCTACACTGGCGCATCTCCTCAAATACGATTCTGCCCAGGGCTCATTTGATAAAGATGTTCGGGTCGAAGGGAATTTTTTAATCGTTGAAGATGAAAAGATCCAGATCTCAGCCATCAAGTCTCCCCTGGAACTATGGAAAGACCTGAATGTAGATACTGTCCTTGAATGCACAGGCTTGTTTACAGATCGTGAAAAAGCATCCCAGCATATCCGTCCGGATGGCGCCAAACGGGTGATTATCAGCGCCCCCGCCAAAGGAAGTGATGTCCCAACGATTGTCTTAGGCATCAATGAAGATGAGATAGATCCTGCTGAAACCGTATTCTCGAACGCTTCCTGCACCACCAATTGCCTGGCAACTCTCGTGAAGGTACTGACAGACCACTGGGGCATTAAGTTGGGAACCATGATCACCATTCACGCATATACCTCTGATCAAAATCTCCAGGATGCTCCACATCGTGACCTTCGCAGAGCACGTGCAGCCGCTTACAATGTGATTCCTACCAGTACAGGAGCCGCCTCAGCCTTAAAACTGGTCATTCCTTCTATTGGTAATAAATTAGGTGCCATGTCCTATCGGGTTCCGGTCATCAGCGGTTCTGTCGTGGATCTCAATGTCGTCCTGGAAAAACCCGCTACGGAAAGTGACATCAATGCTGCATTCCTGCAGGCATCACAAGGTCGAATGAAAGGCATACTGAATTATTGTGTAGATCCGATCGTATCAGGTGATATCATTCGCGATAGTCATTCATGCATTTTTGATTCGCTTATGACAGAAGTCACCGGGGATATGGTGAAGGTCGTCGGATGGTATGATAATGAAGCCGGGTATTCAAGCCGACTCGCAGAACTCGCCTATCGCATATCCAATCTATAATGGCGGCACAACTGGAAGAACTTGATGTACACGGACAACGAGTCATAGTTCGTGTCGATTTTAATGTACCGCTTGATAAGGAAAATCAGGTAACAGATGATACCAGGTTACGAGGCGCGGTGCCAACGATCAAATTTTTGGCAGACAAGGGTGCCCGTGTAATCCTTTTGTCACATTTCGATCGGCCATTGAAAAAATTACTTCCCGATGGAAGTATTGATAAAAACCAGTTCACACTTAATCATGTAGTGGCCCATCTCAGTGAATTACTCGGGCGGCCAGTGGGCTTTTACGAAGAATCTACAGGTGACAAAGCAGTGAAGCTTACGATGGATTTGAAGGATGGAGAAATTTTACTCTTAGAAAATACCAGGTTTCATGCAGGTGAAGAGAAGGGAGACCTTTCACTTGCCTCAGAATTTGCAGCTTTAGGAAGTATATACATCAATGATGCATTCGGTGCGGCACACAGGGCACATGCATCGACTGCAGTGATGGCAGATCATTTTGATGCAGCCCATAGATCATTTGGATTTCTGATGCGCTTAGAACTGGAGAATGCAAAAAAAGTAACGGAACATCCGGCATCACCCTTCATTGCAATTCTGGGTGGGGCAAAAGTTTCTGATAAAATTTTATTGATCGAATCGTTACTGGACAAAGCAGATAAGATCCTGATAGGTGGTGGCATGGCGTACACCTTTATCAAAGCACAGGGCGGCAAGACAGGCAATTCATTAGTAGAAGAGGATAAGCTCGAACTTGCCACTGAATTGCTTGCCAAGGCGCATAAAATGGGCAAGCGGATCGAATTACCCTCCGACTCAATCATTGCAGATAAGTTTGCTCCGGATGCAACATACAAGAATGTACCCTCGCATGAAATTCCGGATGGATGGATGGCACTGGACATCGGGCTGACTGCAAGATTTGAATATGCAGGACATCTGAAAGGTGCAGGTACCATTCTATGGAATGGCCCTATGGGGGTATTTGAAATGGAAGCTTTCGCGCATGGTACAAAAGCCATTGCACAGGCTGTTGCAGATGTAACACGTACTGGTACATATTCCCTCATTGGTGGTGGTGATTCTGTAGCAGCAATCGAACAGGCCGGACTTGCAGATGCAGTAAGTTTTATAAGCACCGGTGGTGGTGCTATGCTTGAACTCCTGGAAGGAAAAACCTTGCCGGGTGTAGCTGCGATCCTTTCGTAAAAAGTACGCTTACCGGCAAGGTTTCCAAAATTTCTTATGTATATAAAACGGCTTTACCTGATCAGGGTGATACCACCTTTAATCAGTTCATCTGATCCGTCATCATACATCAGTTGTGCAACATAGACATATACTCCCGGGGCTGCAGGATCACCGCTGAATTTACCATCCCATCCATCTTCTTCATCGCCCGGATCCAGATCTGTATTTTCAAAAACCTGATTTCCCCATCTGTCGTAGATGCGCATGTATGCAATATTGGTCAGGTTCCTTCTTCCGGTGATAGTGAATACATCATTGATATCGTCTCCATTCGGAGAGAATACCGTTGGAATAAAGATGATCCTTGGCACAATCACTGTCAGTCTCATTGAATCAGATGCAGTACAACCCGCTGTATCAGTTAGTATCGCAGCAAATGTCGCACTTGAGCTCGCAATGAATTCAAGTATTGGACATCCGGGACAATCAAGCCCATCATACCCTGTCCAGTTAATAGACTGAATCGCATCACTATTGGTATTCGTTATTAAACTGATTTTAACAGAATCATCAATAGCAACAGTTTTATCAAGACCAACATCAACTGTTAGTTTTTCTGGTTCTGTAATTATAAAGGATCTTGAAATCGAACAACCATTTGCATCAGATACTGTCAGACTATACGTACCCGGACTTAACATGGATAGGTCAGTGCCCCCTTGCGGGCTGACAGACCATTGATATGTATATGGGGGATTTCCTCCTGTAACACCATTCACTACTAACGTACCATCATCATCACCGAAGCACGTAATATTCATCAGGCTCACATTAATCTCATCAATGATCTCATCACTTTCCTCTACTATAGCAGTGCCTGATTTTTCACAACCATTGACTGTGTTCCTAATAGTGAGCGTATAGGCACCTCCTTGTGAAACATCGATATCTGAACCTGTAGTGTCCCCTTCAATAACACCGTCAGCAGAAGTCCATGCAAGTATATAACCCGTCGGATCTCCCAATACTCCAGTGACACCTGAAATGGGTGTATTACAATCAATTGTATCACCCGGGGTCAGTGTCAGACTGGTCAGCGCTGTATCAATCGTAATTGTAACCTGATCCGCACTTTGACATCCATTGCCGGCATCATTGACAACGATAGTATACACACCTGTTGCGTCAACAGTAGCTGTGATCTCATCGATGGCACCTACTATATTCCCATCAGGAGATGTCCACAGGTACGTGATATTTGGACCAGAAGAAGAATTTCCACCCTGCACGAAATTGAGATCATTACATGTGATCAAACGATCGGGTCCTGCATCCGCAATGGGAGCATTTGCATCCTGAACCACCACAACTGAAGTGGAGTCTACGCAACCATCCACAGTGGTGACTTTTAATTGATATCGCCCCGGTGCAGCAGCAACAGCTACGTTTGCATTTGTTGGCGGATTAATTGCTCCATCGGGTGTTGACCATTCATATACAAGACCTGCACCTGTGGAACCTGTACCATCCAGTGACAGGATATTTCCGCCTGCGCACGTCAGTACCAAACTTGTATTACTGATGAAAGCTACCGGGGGATCAAATACATTGATGGTTATACTTTCCACAAAATCACACTGATCTTCTTCATAGCTGTAAGAGATCAGATGAGAGCCTGCACCAGCAACATTCGGATCAAAGATGCCAGCGTCAGTATCAGTAATACCCGGACCTGACCACGATCCTATTCCACCATTGCCATTTGTGATGGTAACTTCAAGATCGATTGACTGGGTACCAGCGTATAAACAAATATCAAGTACTGGCGTGATGGCAATCACAGGCATCGGACATAACCTGGCTTCACAATCAAACGTATCACGTCGCTCCGGACATGGTCCTGCTCTTTGGGAGAGGATTTCAATTTGAACGATATCACCTGGAACCAGACCATTAAATAAAATACATGTTCCGGTCTGGATGCCAACATGACCTGATAACGCTGTAACAGTGTACGTGATGGTCGGATCATCCGGCCAGCAGAATTCTACATTATTCGTTTGAGCTGCACAATTGACAGCGGGTGCTGTTAATATTGGTTCTACCTGGATATTATTAGTTATAAGATCAGATGAACAACCATTTTCGCTTACCTGAAGTCGAATTGGTTTTGAACCGGGTGTAGCAAAGTTCAATTGATACGGACCGATACCCGATCCTACCAACACAGTGGCTGATCCAAAATTCCAATCAAAATTTGCTGTGCCAGATGCATTACCAGTATAGTTTATATTGGCTACATCTGAGATACAGATTAATGGATCTACAGTGAAGTTAGCAGTAAGCGAATCATATACATTTACGATGTAAGGTGCTGAAAATGGACAACCATTCACATCGACCGTATGTGTCAATTGATGTTGACCTGGTCCGGATACCGTGGGATCAAATATTCCAAGAACAGGGTCTATAATTCCTGTCCCACTCCAAGTGCCTGTGCTTGGACTACCATTCACCTCGGCTGTTAAAGTCCCGTTAGATGGTGCATTCAGGCAATACTCAGTTGGACCTCCAAGGAAAATCGAAGGAGGAGGGCAATTCTCTGCAGTACACATGGCATTCTGTACATTGGGTGGACATGCACCGGTATAGATCGTAGTCAATGTCATGTTAACCACCGTACCAGGTGACAGACCTGATAGCATATAATTTGTTGTCCCCGGAGGCAGTACAACAGCCGGTCCTGGTGAAATAAATACTTCGTAATTCACCACATTGGGAACATCCGTCCAGACAAAATCAACAGAACTGATGGTGGAAGAACAGTTAATCGTGGGTGATTGGGTATTCGTTACTGTCACTATCCCTGAGGCAAAAGCAGTATCACATCCGGGCTCACTCACAGAGAGATTGATGATCTTATCTCCTGGTAGACTCCAGAATAATTCATAGGGCCCATCTCCGGTTCCGGATACAATGGTGGCTCCGCCAAAATCCCAATTAACTACACCATTATTGGAATGTTCACCTGTGAAAACTACGATCGTGGAGGAATCTGCGCATATATCCGTCTCATAGGTGAAGCTCGCTTCAGGTGTAGGAATGATATCAACTACGAAACAGGTTGACGCACCTTCACCACATTCATTGATCGCATAGACACATACCTGACCTCCCTGCGTGAAGGCGAAATCCATTTCAACATCACATGAGCCATCCTGGTATACTTCGACACCCGGAGGGCCAGACCACACATATTCATATCCGAGAATGGGATCACAGTCGGTTACCTGAAAGAATATTCCTTCCTGTGCACAAAGTAATGTATCCGGATTCGTTTCCGGGGCAGGCGGGGTGTATAGATTTGTATTTAATAGGTAGTCTTCCAAATCATAAAAACAACTTCCGGCAGGTGTATTCACTTCTACAATAACATCAACAATGACAATGCCATCTGCCAATATCGAGATCATGGCACTATTATCAAATTCAACACCATCAAGGTACCACTGATATTGAAGTGTTGCATTGGTAGGAACCACTTCCTGCACCAGGACTGAAAATACATATTCACCATCTTGGCAGACAAAATCAATGAATGCGTCAAGACCAGCAACAGTCAGATTTAACTTAGCAGTAGAATCGCAACCATTAAGTCCCATGCCGGGATAATCAAGATCATACATCCCGGTTGCATCATATTCTTCTCCTTCATAAATGAAAGGATCAAAGTTTTCATTAAAACAATGGAGTGTATCGACCTGGCCTATGGGTATGATTGGAAATTCTTCCACAGTCCAGATACTATCGTACGGACAACCATCGTCATCGTCAAAACTTGCCATATAGGTGCCTTCACCTGGAATATTGACTCCATGCCAGCTAAATGGAAATTGCTCCTGGCAAAAGGTTTCCGGATCTTTATCCACATCATCAACTTCGACAATCTCTACATCAAAGCAGACTTCTTCTGATTGATCACAACCGCTGAATGCACGTACACAGATTTCCCATGTGCCAACCGGGGCATCATTTGGAATGTCAATCATGTGAATAGGAAGCGTCGACGTTACTGTGTCGCCCGACCACCCTAATACCCATAGATAGCCATGCGCCAGCGCAATCTGTGGGCCGGTAACCATCGTAAAATCATCATATCCCTGGCAGACAACGCCAGGTATAGCCATGGTCTGCGCCTGATCGAGCTCTTCACTAAAACCAGGAGTTTCAATACCTGAAACGAAGTCAATTGTATACTGGCACAATGCGCCCCCACTTCCATCAATGACCAGCCAATAGGTCTGTCCGACGACAAGTCCATTAGCCTGTAAGATCATTGTACCTCCCTGATTAGTTCCTGGATTACAAACGATTACATCTGAAATTGTCCAGGGGCAGGCTCCCAAAATAGCACTTTGAAGTCCTTGGCCATTATCACATCCATCCACATGAATATTGATCTGGACATTCGGCTGTGTTGGAATAAATTCAAAATATTGTGGATTATGTATGGCGGTATTATTACCACACCATCCGTTATAAGGAGGTCCTCCAAAGTTAGAGAGCGTTTCGTAACAGGCATCCACCAGGCAAGTAAAAGGTGCAGTTGCGCAATCGCCTGTTGGCAATTGACTAGGTGGATTACATTGAGAGTGGATTTGGAAAAATGAAAATAGAAGTATAGAAAACAGAATAGTCTTCCTGAAAAAATGAGTATTGGGTGATATCATGCTCCCTTAAATTTTTAGCCTTTAGACACGGTTGGCGAATTTATGAAATTATTCATTGTTGAAGCCAATTCTGGCCCTTTTGAGGCCCAAAACAGGATTTCATTAGGTCTGATTGGGTAATTGAAACTGAAACTATGGCGCACTGGCTGGTCAACAAGATAAAGATTCTGTAAAAGGGCGTTTCGCTGCCTGCGATTCAATCAATCGAGGATTATATAAATATTCTGCTTTAGTCAATACGTATGGGAGACTTAGCAGTGTAGACCTGAATTTTATTCTGGATTCCGAGCTATTTCCATTATACATGGCAACCGAAAATGGAGCTTAATGCACTACTTAATCAGGGTGATTGTCCCATGATGTAATTCGATATTGCCATTGATCAGCCGTAGTTCGAGAATGTATGGGAAAACAGCCGGATTTAAGGCTTGACCTCCATTTGTTGTGCCATCCCAATGAACTGTAGTGTCAGTAGGATCAAAATCTGTCCTGCCATACACCGCATTCCCCCATCGGTCAAAAATAATCCACCGGAGGACCCGCTCTATTCCAGGTGTCAAACTTAACCGCACCTCATCATTGATCTGATCGTCATTTGGCGAAAAAATATTTGGAACATAAAATTTACCCTTCTCGATCACATAGATTATAAGGTCATCGGACTTTACACAGCCAGTAATGGAAGAGACTGTAAATGTATATGTCGTCGTCTCGAAGGGAGACACATCAAAATCAGGACAATCATTACACAGAGGGGTTCCTAATGAATCCCACACCTGGAACATAATCTCATCAGGCAGGATATCACTTGTACCGGACAGGAACGCAGATTCTCCGAGATAGATCTCCTGATCTGGTCCCGCATCTATCACAAAAAAATTTGTAGGGTCAATGACAACCAGTGTATCATATTGACATCCGGCAGCATCCATAATTTGAAACAAATAGCTTCCTGATGACAGACCAGGGAAGGTGGATCCGGATTGTGGAACGCCTCCATCGATTTGAAAAAGTATTGGCCCTACTCCACCGTTGAGTCCAAGTATCTCAATGATAGCATTCGTGTCTCCGGTGCATTTAGGTTGGGATATCTGTAATGAGGCCTGCGTAATGGCATCCGGATGCTCCATCATGATGATACTGTCAATGTCCGTACATCCATTATCAATCCGCATCACTTCCAGGAAATATGTACCTATATCTGTTGCATCAATAGTGGAAATATTTGTCAGACTGGTAATCGTACCATTCATTGTGGACCAATGGTAATTCAAATTACCAGGAATTGAACCAAGACCATCCAGTATGAAGGACCTGTTTTGACATCGGATTTCACCTGTAAGGTTTATGACAACGCTGGGCGGAATCGTATCGATGGGTACTGACACTGTGTCAATAGATACACAACCATTATCACCGGTGGCTGAAATGATAAACGGACCGGTTCCATTAACATCCAATTGATCAATGACACTTAATGGATTTCCGGAGAAGTCTGACCATACAAATTGCGGAGATGGAATATTTGCTGTAGCGATAATTGAAACCAGGGTATCTGTACATGTCAGTGTATCATATACTACAGTAATGACAGGAAAGAAAGTAGGATTAAGTTCAATGGTATCCTTGCTGAGACAATGATTATCACCTTCAATCTGTATGTAATACCTACCCGGTGAAGTCACCACCAATAAGGAATCAGTATCAAGAATAGCCCCGGTATCATCGGTCCAGGTGTAGTTAATGATAGCATCAGGGGACGTAACTAAAAATTGTGCAGAGTCCGTTATACATCCCAAGGTATCTATTGACAGAAAAATTTGGGGAATATCAAAATCAGCTTTAGCGATAACAGCGATCGTCGAACTGCAACCATTCAATCCGACACCCGTTGCATAGTAAATTCCGGTATCAGAAATCATTGGATTCAGATCTGTGGAAGTAAATACACCAGGGCCTGTCCATGAAATTGAAATTAAAGTGTCGATGGGGATCGTGCGGATCATGCCGATCCTATCACATCCCAATGTGTCTGTTTCAAGAAAAAATAAAGGCTTTACAGTATCAATTGGAACCGTTAAAAGGCTGGTTTGAATGCAACCATTCAGGCCGGTTACAGTAAGTAGATAAAAACCGGGTTCTGTAACTGGTAAAACAGGATTGTTGGAAATAGTCATATCTGGTGATTGCCATTCTACGCCCAGATAGTTTTGTCCGGGGGCATTCACAAAATAGATTGTTCCCGAAGGCTCATCACATGAAAGCGTATCCGTTCTGAAGTCGTAAATGGGAATGGCAAGATCCGCTACAACATTAGCGAGGACCTCGATAGAGCATCCATTATTTGTGTCTGTTGCTGTCACCAAGTAGGTTCCGGGTTGAGAAACCATAATAAATGAGTTTGCTGCCTCCGGCAAATTAAATCCGTGCCAATAAAAAATATCGGCACCAGGAATTTCCACTCCTATGGTAGCAGTTGGATGAAGACATGAAATGAAGTCATTAGTGACTATGGCATGTGGAAAATCCGGTGACGTAACGACTTCAAAATTGAGGGAGTTCTGACACCCATTTGTGCCGATTACAAATACTGTATAGGCTCCGGGCTGCGCAATCGTAGTTGAAAATCCAGAAGCTGTAAACCCATTGGGACCACTCCAAAATGGAACGGGCTGAATGTCCAAAGGATCAATAAAGACATTGACCGCTGCATTACAGCGTAAGGTGTCCAGCCCAATTAATGTTATAAACGGTTGTTGAAAATCAGGAATG
>JBBREG010000067.1:0-14868 GCA_038203125.1 Chitinophagales bacterium | reverse complement strand
GTACATGTCCCATTGACATCTCCCATTTTTATTCCAACAAAATCCAGCTGAGTTAAGTCGTCATCCAACTCTTCTATGTCTATGAATTCATTATAAGAGGGCACCACATGACTTCCCATACCGGGGCAGGTAGGGATTGTTAATCCGGTATATGTTGACGCAGGCACGAAACTCCAGGAAGGCCAGTCTACATCGGTATTTAGGATTGCTCCCTGAATAGCGCTATTATCCGATGTGGTGATAGTTCCACTCTCATTAACATCTGCAGCTAAAAAACTCCATAGATCTGTGATACAATCCGATTGTAATATATGGTCCTGAATAATATCAATATCAAGGGAGGTCAATCCACAACTGCGATTATAATCATGAATTGGAGTAATTCTATAATCTAATCCGCCAATTACTGAACACTCATAATCACCATTCGCGTAAGTGATAGCCATGCAATCGTAGTCCTCAATTTCCTGCGCCTCATTAATTTCAACCAATACTCCAGGAACTCCCCCATCTTCAGCATCAACACAGTCTAAAACCGGGTTCTCAATCAAGCCCGCCAAAGTAAATGAAGGCATGCAGTAATCATCAATTTCACAATTCAAACCTACACCTCCTTCACAAATTTCATAAGCAGGAATAAGTGGAAACGAAACTATTACATCAGTTGAGACAAAGGTAAAATCAACACATTCTCCTGCAACTGCTGTAAAATAGATAGTAAAGATTATTTCTTCATCAAATCCAGTGACTTCTGCACCTTCATCTAATGGAGGTTGAATCCCTCCCAAAATAATGCCCCCCGCGCTAAAATTAAAACTGGCGCCAAGACCAGTTTTAATGACACTTAGCAAACTTTGTTCTGTTGTAGATTCAATAATATGAATATCTGTATTGGAATAGCTTATCTCTAAATCAATACCCGCTGCATAATAATTAGCGAAATCATTTAGATTGACATCTGTAGCAAATGCACCATAAAGACTCTCATAATACGGTTCTGAAAGGCAAAATTCGAAAGTCGGGCACTGGCCAACGATTTTGTCAGAAAATAAAAACATCAAAACCGGGATAAGGTATTTTAGTTGCTTTTTGTGCCGTAGGTAACGGTAGGTAACTGTACTTGTTAAACGATAGTAAGGGTTTCATTATAAAAAATATTTAGGTTACAAAGTTTAGGGGTGCTTTGCAAAAAATACTTTTTCGTGTGTATGCAACTACAATTAAGAATAGTCGAATTTACACAAATTATTGATCTTTCAGGAATTTATTTCGGATATGAATGCTAGTTAATAAATTTGAAGTTCTCTTCAAAAACAACTGCAATTTCCACCTCTACTTGCTGCATGCCCAGCAACTTCTCGCTCCCAGCTCCAAGCCCCTTGCATTCCTTTTCCCTACTTTTGCCTTCCCATGCTAAAAGAAGGCAAAACCAAATCGAACATCCGTTTTAAACGCAGAGGCCTTTCCGATGAAGACCTCATGCGATTATACAAAGGCATCCTCCTGCCGCGTATGATCGAAGACAAAATGCTCAAGCTACTCCGCCAGGGAAAGGTCTCCAAATGGTTCTCCGGTATTGGACAGGAAGCCATCTCTGTGGGTGCAACGTTGGCTCTCCAACCCAAAGAACTCATCTTCCCACTGCACCGCAACCTGGGGGTATTTACTAACCGGAACATCCCGCTCCACCGCCTCTTCTCCCAATGGCAGGGCAAAATGGATGGATTCACGAAAGGCCGTGACCGATCCTTCCATTTTGGAACACTCGAATATGGTATTGTAGGAATGATCTCCCATCTCGGCCCACAGTTGGCTCTTGCATGCGGAGCTGCTCTGGCGTATAAACTTGATAACCGGCCCATGGTCTCTGTCGCCTTTTCGGGAGAAGGCGGAACCAGTGAAGGTGATTTTCACGAAGCCCTCAATATCGCTGCAGTCTGGTCACTTCCCGTCATTTTCATTATTGAAAATAATGGATACGGCCTCTCCACGCCATCATCCGAGCAATTCAAATGCAAAGAACTCGTCGACAAAGCCAAAGGGTATGGCATGGAAGGCGAGCGTATCGACGGTAATAATATCATCGAAGTCTACACCACAATACATAAATACGCGACCAAAATGCGTCGTAAACCCGCACCCGTACTTATCGAAGCCATGACATTCCGGATGCGCGGCCATGAAGAAGCGTCAGGTGTAAAGTATGTTCCTAAAGATCTCATCGACACCTGGGATAAAAAAGATCCCTTACGCAACTACGAACAATATCTCTTAGCGGAAAATGTAATTACGGAAGACACAATCACTTCTCTGCGAAAAGAAAACGAACTGCTAATCCAGGAACACCTCGACATCACTGCCAACGAACCTGAACTGGAAGCAAGTCTCGAAGAAGAGTTAGGTGATATATATAAACCTTTCGAAGCAACCATCTCAGCTCCGAAAGGCGAACTAAAAGAAATGCGTCTCATCGATGCCATCCATGATGGATTGGATGAAGCCATGCAACGACATCCAAAACTTATCCTCATGGGGCAGGACATCGGGGACTATGGTGGCGTATTTAAAATCACAGATGGATTTGTAGCAAAATTTGGGAAAGACCGCGTACGCAATACTCCTTTATGTGAAAGTGGCATCGTGGGTACTGCATTAGGGTTAAGCATGGAAGGATTTAAATCCATGGTGGAAATGCAATTTGCAGACTTTGTCACATGCGGTTTTAATCAGATCGTTAATAATCTTGCAAAACTGCATTACCGATGGAATGAAAAAGCCGATGTTGTGGTACGTATGCCAACAGGTGCAGGCACAGGCGCCGGACCATTCCACAGCCAAAGCAATGAAGCCTGGTTTTATCATACACCCGGATTAAAAATCGTATATCCATCCACCCCTGAAGATGCAAAAGGATTATTGCTCTCCGCTTTTGAAGATCCAAACCCCGTCATGTATTTCGAACATAAAGCACTCTATCGCGGCATCAGCGGAAATGTGCCTTTAGGATACTATACCACTCCCATTGGTAAGGCTAGAATCGTCCGGTCAGGAACAGAAGCATCCATCATTACCTATGGCATGGGCGTCATCTGGGCAGAACAATTTGCTGACGAACACGGTTGGGATATAGACATTATTGATCTGCGGACGTTATTACCCCTGGATTGGGACTCTATCACTGCAAGCGTCGCAAAGACACACAAAGTATTAGTGTTACATGAAGACACATTGACGGGTGGAATTGGCGGCGATATTGCTGCCCACATCGGGGAACATATGTTTCAATATCTTGACGCCCCGATTATGCGTGTCGGTTCACTGGATACGCCTGTACCCTTTGCAGGTGTTCTTGAAAAACAATTCCTCGCTCCGCAGCGATTATATGATCAGATGACTAAATTATTATCCTACTAAATGAAGCTCGAAAATATCGTATCCGTCAGTGGCCTCGGTGGCCTGTTCAAACTCCTTGGCACGCGTACCAATGGTCTCCTGATCGAAAGTTTTGAAACCGGCAAACGCCAGTTTGTTTCTATCCGTAAACATCAGTTTACGCCACTTGTTTCCATTGGTATCTACACATACAACGATGTCGTCAACCTGGATGACGTACTGAAAAAAGTACAGGACTATGAGGGTACAACACCACTGCCCAGTCTCGATGAAAAATCAGACGACCTGCGCAAATGGTTCCGCTCGATCGTACCTGAACATGATGAAGACCGTGTCCATATCAGCGATATCAGGAAGGTGATCAAATGGTATCTCTTTCTTACGGAGTTTGCACCCGCAGCTTTGCTCAGTAGTGATGAGGAGGAATAGGCAAGGGTCACTTCGACAAGTTCTTGCTGGTTTATTGATGTTGCATTGAGATGTTTTGACACACTTCGACAGTTATTGCCTACACGCTCAGTGACCTTTGATCTTCAAAAGAATATGATCTGGCTGATAGAATGAGCATTGTGCAAATAAGCAGGATCCAAGGTGGCTGAGCAGGATGAGCGGAGGGATGTGGGAGTCGAAGCCCCGCCTAATACGTCATTCTCCCATAACTCTCATGTCAAATTCAAACCGCATCGGGATCAGGCTCGGTGACACCTGCCTAAAGTTAAGCCTCACTTCAATTCCAAAATAATCTCGTTCCAGCCATGGACTTATGTCCGCGATACCCGGAAAAAGTCGCCAAGATGTAGAATTCTTAAATGGCGTTGGATCCAGATAGAAGAATTCAATCTTATCTGAAGGATTGAATGGATCAAAAATGTAGACAGATATCTGGTGAATAAATTCCAGGTTAATATCTCCAAACGTACTGCCGAGATACGCATCCTTTGCCTCTATAGCTACCACATCATCAATCGTTTTCCCTGATGCTGCTAACTTGACCGCAAACTGGCTTAATAAAGGCTCCACCACATAAAAATGTGTATCAAAGGTGTTAAGCCCCGGTGTGATCTCAAAATCAATAAAATGATTGAGCTCAAAAAACTCCGTCCTGCGGTCCTTTTTGCAGGCTACCATTATCAACACAGCCAGTAAAACGCCCCATTGTATCCTTCTTAGCATAGATAGCTTATAACGCCTGTGGTACTGGTTTGTGTATCTGCCATGACAGGTCTTGTTACAACTTCTTTTTAAAATTTCATCTTCAAATGGGAAGTCAAGGCCTCGGCGTGATGAAGCCTCAGGGGCTCATAAAATTTAAATCGAAGATACAGGTGTCGTAACCCCTGACTGACAATTAATTTCCTATTTTTCCAACTACTAAGACAAATACAGAAAAACAGGCACCATGGGAGAGCAGCAGGTATCAATCGTCAAGTCACAGGATCAAATGCAACAATTCGTCAAGTCACTACTCGACGACGTCAAGGCTTTGGAATACATGATCGATCACGAATGGTTCGAAACGGATATCATGCGGATCGGAGCGGAACAGGAAATGGTCCTGGTGGATCAGAAGACCCTCAAGCCGGCTTGCATTAACATAGAAGCCCTCACCCATATGACCGAATGGCCCTGGGCAGAAACGGAATTGGCCAAGTTTAACCTCGAAATCAACCTTGATCCTAAAGAGTTTTCCGGCAGTGCACTGCGACAACTTGAAGATGAAACTGCGTCAAAACTGAGCAAAATAGAAGGCGTGGTTAATAAACTGGGTGCCACTATCGTACTCACCGGTATCCTTCCCACGCTCCGTAAGTTCGATCTGGAGATGAACAACCTCACTCCAAAACCACGATACTATGCGTTAATGGAAGCCATCAATCAGCAATTGGTGGGATCTACCTACGAGCTAAATCTGGTTGGTATCGACGAATTATTAATTAAACATGATTCTCCTCTTTTGGAAGCAGTGAATACAAGCTTCCAGGTGCACCTCCAGGTAGCTCCGAATGATTTCGTGTACATGTATAACCTGGCGCAGGCACTATCTGCACCCGTGATGGCCCTGGCAGCAAATTCCCCGATTGTATTTGGTCGCAGGCTTTGGCATGAATCACGGATTGCTATGTTTCAGCAGGCACTCGACACCCGTTCGACCCATGATCATATGCGCGAACGCAGCCCACGTGTCAACTTTGGAAGAGCCTGGCTTGATAATTCCATATTGGAAATCTATCGCGAAGACATTGCACGATTCCGTGTACTCTTAAGTGGTGACGTAACTGAGAATGCTTCTGAACTGATCAGTCAGGGACTGGTTCCAAAATTGAGATCCCTGCAGGTACATAATAGTACGATCTATCGCTGGAATCGTCCGTGTTATGGTATCAGTGATAATGGTAAACCTCACCTCCGGATTGAAAATCGTGTACTTCCTTCCGGTCCGACCGTACTGGATGAAGTTGCAAATGCAGCATTATGGCTGGGGGCGATGGTACAGATGCATGATGATGTAGGTGATATCCGCAATAACATGAGCTTTGAAGATGTATTCGACAACTTCAGCAAGGCAGCCAAGTTCGGAATTGATTCCAAATTTACATGGATGAATGATCAGAAAGTAACGGTGGCGGATCTGGCATTGAATGAGCTCATCCCTCGTGCTCGTATTGGATTAGAAATGCGAAATATTGATAAAGATGATATTTCTCGCTACATGGATATCATTGAAGCCCGCGCACGCGAGCATATGAATGGTGCACGGTGGGCGCTTCGCTCCTATACCAAATTAAAAAAGGAAACAACAGAAGATGAAGCACTGACGGTTCTTACAAATGCTATGTCTGTCAATGCAAAACAAGGTCTGCCGGTACACATGTGGCGGATGCCGGAACTATCCGATCTGAAAGAATACCGTCCGTCAAATCTCAAGGTCAGTGAGTTTATGAGTACGGATCTCTTCACTGTACAACGTGATGACATCATCGAGCTGGTAGCCGAAATGATGGACTGGCGTAAAATTCGTTACACCCCAGTAGAAGACAAAGAAGGAAAGCTGGTAGGGCTTGTTACTTTACGTATCATGATGCGCCATCTGCTCAAGACCCGTAATCAACCGATGGGTGATGATGCTAATCCTACCACCGTAAAAGAAATTATGATCCAGAATCCACTGTGTATTAGTCCAAATGCAACGCTTGTAGAAGCCATGAGCATCATGCGCAAAAGTAAGATCGGTTGTCTGCCTGTGACGCAGAATGGTGAACTCATTGGCATTATTACAGAGATGGACTTCCTCCGGATCTCCAGTCGGCTTATTGAACGGCTCGAAGGATAGACGATTGGATTTTTGATTTTTGATTTACGATTATGATTTGGGATTTTTTGAGCGCTGGAGGCGCCATCACGCAGTCGCGCGAGATTTGGGATTGTGGATTGCATGCAGATTTGGTTGGATTATTCTGATACAAGTTTGGCATCCGGCATCCAATCATCCGGCCTCAAAAAAATCAAAAATTAAAAATCGAAGTCCGCCATTAAGTTAAAATCGTAAATCCAAAATCGTAAATCCCAAATAACACCTGTATTTTTGTTGTCCTTAGTATACAAAAACCATTGAAATAACGATCATGACGTTTGATTTTGAATTGATTAAAGGGATCTACCAGGCCCTGCCCTCCAAAGTTGATGAAGCCCGCAAATTCCTGGGTCGCCCGCTTACCTTATCCGAAAAAATCCTCTTCAGTCACCTCCATTCGGACTCTCCTTTACGCGACTATGCCCGTGGAAAAGACTATGTATTCTTCTCCCCAGACCGTGTAGCCATGCAGGACGCAACCGCCCAGATGGCCTTGTTACAGTTCATGATGTGTGGGATGGACAGTACAGCGGTGCCTTCCACCGTCCACTGCGATCACCTGATCCAGGCAAAAACGGGAGCTGATACAGACTTAAAAACAGCCCTGGACGTCAATTCAGAAGTATACTCTTTCCTTTCACAGGTCTCCACGAAATACGGTATTGGCTTCTGGAAACCAGGGGCCGGCATCATCCATCAGACAGTTCTTGAAAATTATGCTTTCCCCGGTGCCATGATGATTGGTACTGACAGCCACACGCCAAATGCCGGTGGTCTGGGAATGCTCGCCATCGGAGTAGGAGGCGCAGACGCCGTGGATGTTATGGTTGGCATGCCCTGGGAACTCAAGATGCCAAAACTTATTGGTATCCATCTTACAGGAAAACTGAGCGGCTGGGCGTCACCAAAAGACGTAATCCTGAAAGTAGCCGGTATCCTCACGGTAAAAGGTGGTACGGGTGCTATCGTCGAATATTTTGGTGAAGGAGCCCGCTCTATGTCCTGCACAGGAAAAGGAACGATTTGCAACATGGGCGCAGAGATTGGTGCCACCACCTCCACCTTTGGGTACGATGATTCCATGGCTCGCTTGTTAAAAGCTACGGGCCGTACTGAAGTAGCCGAATTAGCAGATAGCATCGCAGATTATTTAACAGGTGATGCAGCGTGTTATAAAAACCCGGAAAAATACTTTGACCAGGTCATCGAGATCAACCTGACACAACTGGAGCCGCATATAAATGGCCCATATACTCCCGACCTTGCATGGCCCATCAGCGAATTTGCAAAAGCAGTCATTGATAATTGCTATCCACAAGAATTGGAAGTTGGATTGATCGGTTCATGTACTAACTCATCTTACGAGGATATCTCGCGGGCCGCATCCATCGCGCAACAGGCAAAAGAAAAAAAACTTAAAGTCCGTTCTGAATTTACCGTCACACCGGGATCAGAATTGATCCGGTATACTGTAGAACGTGATGGTATGCTAAAGGCATTTGAAGATGTTGGTGGATTAGTACTTGCCAATGCATGCGGACCCTGTATCGGACAGTGGGCACGTCACATGGAGGATCCGAAGAGAAAAAATTCAATCATCACATCCTTCAACCGCAATTTTGCAAAACGGAATGATGGTAATGCATCAACGCATGCATTCGTTGCTTCACCAGAGATTGTAACAGCATTGGTTTTTGCCGGAGATCTCAAATTCAATCCATTGACTGATACCCTGATCAATGAAGATGGTGAAGAAGTACGATTTGATCCGCCCGTTGGCATCGAATTACCTCCTAAAGGTTTTGATGTGTTGGATTCCGGTTATCAGGCACCAGCAGAAAACAGCTCGGGAATTGCAATCAATGTAGATCCGCAATCTGATCGGTTACAACTTCTGACACCCTTCAAACCGATCTCCAATGACCAGGTGCAGAATATGCGCGTGCTCTTAAAAGCACAAGGCAAATGCACAACTGATCACATTTCGATGGCAGGTCCCTGGTTAAAATATCGAGGTCACCTTGAAAACATTTCCAACAATTGTTTTATTGGCGCGCTTAATGCCTTCAACGGCGAAACCAATAATGTCATCAACCACGAAGAACAAATTTACATGGCTGTTCCGGATTCAGCTCGTGCATATCAAAAACATGGTGTCTCCACTGTTGTCTTTGGTGAAGAAAACTATGGTGAAGGTTCTTCCCGTGAGCACGCTGCCATGGAACCACGCTATCTGGGTGTAAAAGTAATTGTAGTAAAATCATTTGCACGGATCCATCAGACCAATCTGAAAAAACAGGGTATGCTTGCATTGACCTTTGAAGACCCGTCAGATTATGATCTCGTACGACAGGATGACTTTGTAGATATCCTCGGTTACGAAAACTTTAATCCGGATTCCAAAATCCAGGTCAGGTTACGCCATGTTGATGGTTCTTCAGATACGTTTGATGTCCTTCATGGTTACAATGAGCAGCAGGCGGAATGGGTACATGCGGGATCAGCACTCAATAAGATCCGCACGGAATTCCACATAAGCTAGAGCGTGACCCTTCGACCCCTCGCGCTCATCCATGTGCAGGCTCAGGGACCACGTGTGGTACGTGGGAGCCGGAAAATTAACTGTGCAGGATTTTAAACAATTTAGATGCGAGAAAATATACCGCATGCTTATCAAACTCCCGGCGTTTCGGAAGAACGACGTTTCGCAGAAACAAGTGAATGAAGAACGCAGGGACCGTTTGCCAGGCGTCAGCCGAGGTAAACGAGGGCAACCAGTAGTGAGCCCTTCGACCCCTCGCGCTCATCCATGTGGAGTTCAGGGACCCGCTGAAGACATCAGGTGGACGTATCAAAAAATCTTACTGATTCGGCCCTAAGTTTCTCTCCCGACATTTTTTATATTTGGAACATCAACACTTCACTCAGCCGCATTCCGTCTATTTCACCAAAGTATCGGGATGTCATTACCGGAATGTCGAACAATCAAAAATTAAAAATCGCAAATCGCAAATCGCAAAACCATGCTTAGAGAATTCAAAGAATTTATCACGAAAGGCAATGTCATCGAACTTGCCGTTGCCGTAATCATTGCCGGCGCGTTTGGTGCGATTATTTCCTCATTTGTAGATGATGTCATCACGCCCCTTCTCCTTGCACCTGCCTTGAAAGCTGCCGGTGTAGACAACATCAGTAGCCTCGCGAGGGGTGCTGTGAAGTATGGAAACTTCCTCGCAGCCGTCATTAAATTCCTGGTGATTGCTTTTGTCCTTTTCCTGATCGTTAGAACTCTGAATAACCTCAAGAAAAAACCGCATCCTTCAGCTCCCGCAGGACCTACACAAGAGGAACTCCTCACACAGATCCGCGATTTGTTACGTAATCGGCCGTAAAGACACGGAAGACACGGAGGGCACGGAGCGGTTCCACGGAGGACACGGAGTGCCCACAAGGTGCAAAAATCCAATTGGGTACTGACTACTGACCACTCAACCACTCACTACTGACCACTCGCTACTGACCACTCGCTACTGACCACTCACTACTGACCACTCACGGTTCACGCAAGATATTTTCCTACAATCGGCATCCGTCTCCCCACACCGAATGCTTTAGGAGAAACCCGCAACACCGGCGCAGTCTGATGGCGCTTAAATTCACTTGTATTCACAAGCTTTAAGATGCGAGCCACCAATGCCGGATCATAACCCATGTCAACAATCTCCTGCGGTCCAAGTCTCCTTTCGATATACATGTAGAGGATGGGATCGAGAATATGATATTCAGGCAGACTGTCACTATCCTTTTGATTGGGACGCAATTCTGCACTCGGTGGTTTTGAAATTGAATTTTGGGGAATAACCTGTCCGTCCTTATTGATGTAATCCGCCAGCTGATAAATTTCTGTTTTGTAAATATCCCCTAATACAGAAAGTCCACCCGCGAGATCGCCATACAAGGTTCCATACCCCACTGCAAACTCACTTTTATTAGTTGTATTCAAGAGTATGTTCCCATGTTTATTAGACACAGCCATTAATAAAATAGCTCTGCAACGCGCCTGGATATTTTCTTCCGTGACATCAAAAGGTTTTCCTTCCAATACCCCCTCAAGATTTTTTAAGAAAGCTTCATACGGTTCTTTGATCGGAATGATATCGTACCGAATACCGAGATTCTCAGCCAACGCTTTTGCATCATCCACACTGTGAGACGAACTGTACGGACTAGGCATCAGGATCACTCTCACATTTTCTTTTCCTAAAGCTCTCGTCGCCATCACCGCCGTAATCGCACTATCGATCCCTCCACTTAATCCAAGGATCGCTTTTTTCAAACCTAACTTTCCAAAATAATCTTTCAACCCAAGGATAATCGCATCATGAATCAGGGAAATCTTTTCTTTCGGCTGCTCACGATTATAACCCCCTTTTACCACATCGTTCAATTCATAATAGCGAATATCTTCAACGAAATACGGCATCTCATCATACACACTCCCATCAGGTGAAAACACCACAGAACCACCATCAAAAATAATTTCAGTCTGTGCTCCCACCACATTGGAATAGAACATAGGGATTTTGTAGCGTTGTACATTGGCGCGAATCACTTCCAATCTATCAGCTGCATGATCATAATCAAAAGGGGATGCTGATACATTGACCATGAAATCTGGATGTTCTGTAATCATACTATCCATCGGACATACGGTATACAATGGATTTTCATTTCCAAGATTCCACAAATCTTCACATACGGTCAAGGCAATACGCTTGCCTTTAAACATAACGGTCTTATGATGTTTAGCCGGCTCGAAATATCGGTATTCATCAAAGACATCATATGTAGGAAGTAATGTCTTGTGCTGCACATGCAACACTTCCTGGTTGTACAGGAGATAGACACTATTGTGAAGATCTTTTCCTTCTACGAATGGATTGATCGTTGGACTTCCTACAACAATGCCAATTCCATCCGAGGCTTCAGTTAATGACTCAATGGATTCATTTGCATGTCGGATAAAATCACGGAATTCAAGAAAATCTCTTGGGGGATAACCACATGTTGACAATTCTCCGAAGACGACAAGATCTGCTCCTTTTGACTTGGCTTCCGCTGTCGCTTTGAGCATTTTTTGCAGGTTGACTTCGAAATTGCCGATGTGGTAGTTCAACTGGGCAATGGCAATTTTCATACGCTATATTTCATTCCAAAGTTACGATCTGCCAGCGGTACTGACCCGAATTACGTCACAAACCTTGCAGCATAAATTATTACCTTTGGCGCTCTTCAGCAGCTATGGCACAATACATTGTTTCAGCACGTAAATACCGGCCCAACACCTTCGAAAGTGTTGTAGGTCAGGGACATGTGACGGAAACGCTGAAACATTCCCTGCTTACCCAACAAGTCGCTCATGCCTACCTTTTTTGCGGTCCGAGAGGTGTAGGTAAGACGACAGTGGCCCGGATCCTGGCCAAAGCTATCAATTGTGAAAATCTGACTTCTGAAGGGGAAGCGTGCAACGAATGTGCCTCTTGTAAGGCTTTTGACATCAATAGCTCGTTTAACATCTTTGAGCTTGATGGTGCATCCAATAATTCCGTTGAAAACATCCGTGCGCTCGTAGAGCAGGTCCGCATTCCTCCTTCACAAGGACAATACAAGGTGTATATTATTGACGAGGTGCACATGCTGAGCACGTCAGCTTTCAATGCATTTTTAAAAACACTTGAAGAACCACCTTCGTACGTAAAATTTATTCTTGCTACTACGGAGAAGCACAAGATCCTTCCCACGATACTGTCAAGGTGTCAGAGTTTTGATTTCCGAAGAATTCCGGTTCAGGAAATAGCCTCGCATCTTCGGTCTATTTGTGAAGCTGAAAATATCACAGCCGACGATGATGCCCTGGTGATCATTGCGCAAAAGGGGGATGGATCGCTGCGTGATTCACTTTCTATATTTGATAAGATCGCAAGTCAGTCACGAGGTGTGATCACCTATGCTGGTGTACTCGATAATCTTCAACTCCTGGATTACGATTATTTTTTCCGGATTACTGACGCATTGATGCGGGAAGATGTAACCGAAATTTTCCTTACGCTTTCCGATATTCAAAAAAGGGGTTTTGATGGTGAAGCTCTGCTGTCAGGTTTGTCTGAACATCTTCGCGACATCCTTCTATGCAAGGATACAGCTACTGCTGACCTGTTGACACATGGTGAAACGCTAAAAGCGCGGTACATGCGTCAGGCCGAAGCTATTCCGAGATCTTCACTCATCACTTATCTCGACCTGATCAATCAATGTGATATTACGTATCAGCGTGCAATGCACAAATGGCTGCATATTGAGATGGCCCTCGTCCGTATGTGTTATATGCACAGGAGAGAAGAAAATGCTGTCGCTACTCCCGTGGCTGAAAAAAAAAAGCCTGACGTAATTCCGGTTGCTTCAATCTCAAATGGAATTGTTGAAAAATCAGTATCTGAAAACACAGAACCTGTTAGGGATCAACCGGAGATTCTGCCTGCAGAAAATTTTGTCCCTGAAAAAACAACTCCGGTTACACCCGTTGCAAAAAATACTTTTAGTGATGCTACGGACCAGACAATACCATCTCTAAAAGGATTAGGTAATCTCCGCAAAAAAGCGGAGGATACGCATGAAGAGGAAAAAAAGAAAGTACCTGTACTTTCCCTTCCTGTCGTAATTGATTTCTGGAAAAATTATGCCGAAGGTCACGATTCACCATCCATTCGGTTAACTATGTCGGAAGCCATAGTCGAAGTGAAGGATGAAAAAACAATCCTTATCCACATTGGCACCCAAACCGGAAAAAATAGAATCCTCAATGAGACAAATCTTATTGAGGGACTCCGCAGCCTGGTGCGCATCCCCGATCTTCAGATCCTCATCGATGTCGATCCCGAGCTCGATCGCAGCAAAGAAATAGCCAAGCCTAAAAAGTTACTGACCAACAGAGAAAAATTTGAAATCCTCGCTTCTAAAAACCCGCTCATCGAAAATCTGCGGGACCGATTGGGATTGGTACCTGACCAGGAAGACTAATTCAAGATTTGGGATTTTTGATTTTTGATTTTGCGAGGGCCTGAGGCACCGTTATGCTGGGGCGTGAGAATAGTTTTCTGTCAGTGGCCAGAATCAGTAGTGAGTATTCAGTGGTGCATGGGCATTAGGTAGTCGTGTATATGGTAAACCTGCAAGTGCATCATAGAAACAACTACAATTTGAACTATCCACTTCAAATAAATAACCTGAGGAAAAGATTTTAAAAAAATTCCTTGCACTCAGCTAGTAGCTGACAATACCCCTTGTTCCGTAGTATCGTGAAACCAAATTCAAAAAAAATCAAAAATCTAAAATCTATTTCATCTTCATCCGCACCTTACCATCTGCAAGCAAGATCGTATCTGTTTCCTTCTGCTTTTTATATCCATTTCCTTCCGGATCGATATCCTGTTCAAATCCGGTGGCACCGGTGACAGCTTTGTTTTCCATCTTATCAACAAGGCGCCCTACGCCACCAAATGCAGTTGTCATTGCTTTTTCTTTCCACCATGATCCTGTCAGCGAACAGTTAAACGTAAATTCTGTGTAACCATCAGCACCCATTGTCACTTCAACCGTCTCGCCATTATTTTCTGACATGCCTACATGATATTCCATACGCGGAGATTTTGTTTCTTCAACATATTTGATGGCGGCTAATCCTTTATACTTGCCTGTAGCAAGCGCGTCATTGATATTTTGTTTTGTATCGGGATAATAGGCATCAACAATAAGATAGGTGCCGGGCTCTTTAATTTCTTTACCGTAAAAATCTGCCAGCCAGATGCGCAGACATTTATCCGGACCTATTGCATTACCTGTGATATACCCATAGTGACCGATGTTGAGACGCCGTGGTTGTGTTTTGTATTCTTTTCCATTGACCATGACCACAAATGTGCTGGTATCTTTTTGTGCATGGAGGGAAACAACCAATAAGAGAAGTGAAGTGATCAAAACGAACTGTTTCATATCAGGATATTTTAGAAAGCTAAAAATACATCTTTATTAAATGAGCAATCCGGTTTGTAGCTTAGCCATATGTT
>JBBREG010000066.1:0-14926 GCA_038203125.1 Chitinophagales bacterium | reverse complement strand
AAATGTCAATGAACTTACTTACCAAACGGCTCTACAAGACACAGTACCTCTTAGGCAGATATTTTCAAACTTGATTGGTAGAAGAGTAAACGTGATTGAATCACAATTAAGTGATTATAAAATAACTAAGCTAGCCGACTCCGATAAGACTGGGATTGTTTCACTTGTTAATAAAGCCTCATTAGTAGAGGAAGCGATTATTTTTTATAGTAAAGAAAGCGATCTTATTACCAGTATAATAGACTTATGGAGTTATAACCCCTATATCAAGCACTTCAACCCTGAAATAATTCAAAATATAGAACAAGGATTGATTGGATACAATATCTTAGTTAATTCAAGAAAAACTAGTATTGAAAAAAATTTGCCGGAACTATTAAATAAAAGTATTCCTGATGATTTTGTCATTACCGCTCTAAATAATAATGTTTATGTATCAGTTAATAAAAGTGGTCCCATAATTGTCAAGTATGGATTCGATGTCCTGCCAAACGAGGAAGTATTGGAGCAGGTAACTTATCCAGGATTAAGTAGTTTTTTGATCCTTAATCGCGATAATGGCAATATAATTGGTTGGGTGAAAGACCTGCCATTTGTTGTCACCGATTGGGCTAATGATGAATCCGGGAAATTCATTGTTATATCACACTTGACTGACATAATAGAAGATCAGGAAAAGATTGCAAGTAAGGAATGGAAGCATTATTTAAAAATCATCAGAGTATCAGATGGTTCAGTTTGCTTCAATTTGTCTGGAAGGTATGAATGCCAATGTGCCTATTATGAAGTGCCTAAACATGCAATATTCAGCTGCACGAATAGTTTTGAGGATACTGCAGGTACCAAACAATTTCCAAATTATCATTTAATTAATGGGGTGCTCTATTCTAGAGACTCACAGGAGACTATCCAATATAGTTTTACGCGGAATAGTGAATATGAATGGACTAAAAACAAAAATGGAAAAATAGTTGAATATTATTATTCAAAGGACTTTACAGCAATTCCCTTAAACTGCAATTAAAATGAAATACATATTTATAATACTAACATTCCTTGTTAGTGCAAATAGTCTATTAGGTCAATCACATTACCCCGGTCCGACTGTTAAATTAGATTCTTGCACTTATTGTTTGACTGACACGTTTCAATTTCATGGTCAGATAACGATGGCATCTAGGAATATAATTTCAGATTTTGGCCCTAGAGCAAATGCTTCATATTGGCATGGTGGGATAGATTACAATGTAACCGGAAACATTGATCATGGTTTTCATATTAAAGCTGTAGAAAGCGGCAATGTATTAAGAGTTAGAGCTGGGGTTGGCCAAAAGTACCTTGAAGTTGATGGGATTAACATTCTCATGTACGTTCATATGTTCACAAGTGCAGTTGTGGGTGTGAATGGGATTACCGAAGCTGATGTAACTCTTCTTCAATTGGATCACTATAATGGAGATCAAAATACGTATGGTTATGGAATTCTCTATTTGAATGCTTCTGACACTGTTTTAATAGCTAGATGTCAGAATGGTGATTGTTCTGTAATCGGTAAATAACAATGTAGGTATTTCGGTAAATAAGAATGTCACATTTCGGTAAATAGCAATGCCACATTTCGGTAAATAAGAATGTAGGTTTTCACGCTCTAATTCCCGGTACATAATAAAAGGTTGTTTGATTCCAGAAGGCTTGCCCAGAGGCAAGCCTTCTGGAGGCGACCTGTAGAGGGGTCTGATTATTGAGGTTTGTACCCTCTAAATCAGACTCTTATGAATAAATTTCAAAACAAATGGATGGTATACCATGAGCTACGCAACCGTGCCAGAGATGGCATGAATGTCCCGCAAATTGCTTCCCATCTGGTGATGGATCAGCGAACTATAAAAAAATATCTATCGATGAGTGAAGAAGAATATTTGGAATATCAGGGGAGCCTGTCTTATCGGCTTAAAAAACTAAAGCCCTATGAAGACTTTGTAAGAGAGCGATTGGAGGCTTGCCAGGAGGCCTCTGCGGCCCAGGTACACGACTGGCTAAAGGAATACCATTCCGACTTCAAGGAGGTAAGCGTCAAGACGGTCTATAACTTCGTACTCTATGTGCGTGAGAAGTATCGGCTGCCTAAAGTATTTGCAGCACGCGAGTTCTGCAAGGTTCCGGAATTACCTTACGGCCAACAAGCTCAAGTAGATTTCGGAGAATACAATACGACGAACGCCGATGGCCATCGTAAGAAGGTTTATTTCTTTGCGATGGTACTATCCCGATCGCGATACAAATTTGTTTTGTTTTCGGAGTCTCCCTTTACAACAGCCACAACCATTGATGCGCATGAAAAAGCATTTGCATGTATAGGCGGATATCCTGCTGAAGTAGTTTATGATCAGGATAAGGTATTACTGGCCAATGAGAATAAAGGGGATCTCCTATTGACCCAAGGCTTTCGCGCGTATTGTGCAACCCGTCCGTTCAAGTTACATTTTTGTAGAAAGAGCGATCCACAGAGTAAAGGCAAAGTGGAAAATGTAATTAAATACATCAAGTACAATCTGCTCCGGGGCAGAACCTATGTGGATATACATATCCTCAACGCACAGGCCATGGAGTGGCTCGAACGTACCGCAAACGCCAAAGAACATACCACCACCCGTCTGCCTCCCGCACAACAATGGATGGTTGAAAGAAATTATTTGCAGCCCCTCAGAGCGTCCTTTGAGCTGATTGCGGATGCATTGCCCTACAAGGTTAGAAAGGACAACACGATCAGTTTTAAAGGTAATTTTTATAGTCTTCCTCTTGGAACTTACAAGACTCCGAATAGCACTGTTGTTTTAATCCCTCAGGACGATGAACTGATCATCCGCTGCCAGGAGGGAAAAGAAATAGCCCGGCATAAAATTGCACACCTCAAAGGCATATCCGTCAGCAACAACAATCATTTTCGGGATCCTTCCGTGGGCATCAACGAACTCATAGCCCAACTGGCCGGGCGGTTCTCCGATAAGGACAAAGCCATTCAATACCTGGAAAGAATACGCAAACAACATGGACGATACGTTCGGGATCAACTCCGGATCATCCGTTCCGTGTGTGATCAATACACCATCGGGCAATGTGATCATGCACTACACTATTGCATAGAAAATGATATCTACAAAGCAAGTGACTTTGAACCGGTTATACGCTCACTTCCGGAAGCGCAAACCAACCCCACGGAAAACAAACCACCAAAGAAATTGCGTCCCGGACTCACTCCGCAAAGGAGTAACCTGAATGATTATAAACAATTATTAAACTAACAAACCATGCAAACAAAAACAGAAACATTACGATCGCTTGCCAGACAACTCAATCTCACCGGTATAAGCGCTACAGTGGACGATTTGCTGATGAAAACACAACAGGAAGAAAGCAGCTACCTTGATTTTGCACTGAACCTGATGGAAACAGAAATCGGTCACCGTAACAAACAGAAACTGCTCAGACGACTTAAACATGCAAAGCTTCCATTATCCCAGGATCTTAACCTGTGGGAAGATAACCGCAACAATGGCATCTCTAAGCAACAAATCATACAGCTTCGGGAATGCATCTGGCTGGAACAAAACTTCAATATTATTTTAATGGGACCCAGTGGCACAGGCAAAACATTTATTGCAGCAGGACTGTGTCATGAAGCATTGAAAAAAGGATACAAAGCTTTCTTCAGGACCATGGAAGATCTGATTTATCTACTCAAAATGAAGGACATTACCCGGACAGCTGCCAATGAGTATGCTGCGCTACTCAAAGCAAACCTTATGGTGATTGATGATATGATGATGTTCCCAATAGAAAAGAAGCAGTCTGTTGCCTTGTTCAATCTGGTCAATCACTTCCACCAGAATGCCTCCATCATTGTCACGACCAACAAAAATCCGGATCAATGGGCGGAGTTATTGGATGATGAAGTGCTAACGACCGCTATACTCGATCGGCTGCTTTATAACTGTGAAATTGTTAAGCTATCCGGCAAATCCTACCGGCTGGACAACAGAAAAACCATTTTTGAAAATACTGTTCTTTGAATATAGTTACTTTGCAAATCGGTAATTAGCAATGCAGGAAATACCTACATTCTTATTTACCGAAATCTGACATTAGTAATTACCGACTACAACCTATAGTCTTGCTTATCTTCCTCCCCTCAAAACCAACCACCATGCCTGCCTCTGCCAATCCAATGCTCCTCACCGATGAAGCGTTTGAAAAATTCCGCTATATAGGTGACCGTGATATAGATGTCCTCGCCCTCACGGTTATGGAAGTGGTAGATTATGGTGAGTTTCACCAGATCCTGAGCAATCTAAACCGGAATGGAGATCCCGTATCTTTTGAGGGTCTGAAAAATGTACAGCAAAAAAAAGATGTCACGGTCCGGGATGCAAACTCGTATCTCGCCGGTTACAAAAAAGTACTCGGGATTTATTTCGGAGACACCTTCATTCAGTTTACACCGGAAGAAAAAGAATGCCTGCGCAAAGCATCAATCTTTTTTAATGTACATATGACGGAGTGCACCATCGCCCTTGCGGTACGTTCGCTGCTCAAACAATATGCTGCATTCAAATCCACCAATGTGCTTGCACACACACAATTGCTTCCCAAATATCCATATCGCCGCATCATCTCCACAATGCAGTTTGTGATGGATGTGATGGAATCCAATGCATTCGAGCCTGAAGGGTATGGTATCCGTGCGATCCAGCGCTTACGTATGGTGCATGCGCTCATCCGGATCCGCATCGATATGGATAAGATCCGAAAAACGGAAGGTAAAGAATGGAATGAAGAATGGGGCCGGCCGATCAATCAGCAAGACATGATTTTCGCGGTACATACTTTCAGCATCGAAGTGATCCATGGCCTGCTGGCATCCGGTGAAAAGGTCAGTGCCGAAGACATTCAAAACTATTATTACGCATGGCACATCATCGGCAGAGCGTTGGGTGTCGTGGATGAACTCAATCCGTCCGATTATGCAATTGGTGTACAGGTGCAGGAACGCATCTATGGCAAAGAATTTATTAAAGAGAATCCGAATGGCCCATTGCTAGCCGAACCCCTGATCAACTTCATGGCCGATGTACTGCCCATGGCTGACCGGAAAGCTGTATATGGTATTGTCAAATTATTTAATGACAAAAAAGATTACGAACCGATCTTCCACGACATCCTGAAACTCGATCTGTCAGAGGCGAGTACATTTTTCACCTCAATGTATAAAACACAGGATTGGGTACGTCATGCATTGATCCGCGTGAAACACTTCTTCACACCAAACGCGAAACGATCCGATTATCTGAATGATATCGCGAAAAATCAACGCAAACTTTTTGAAGCGATAATGGCGATCGCGAAAACCTGGAGTGGAAATCATTTCCGCATGGCAGATGGATTCGGCACACAGGCTGCAGAAGCTCATAACGCTGCTGACATAGCCATGCCCCGGTGGAAGAGAGCGGTGAAATATTTTTTTCCGACTTGGAAAATCTCATGAGTTTTCACAGATTTGATTTTCCTATCCATTTACGCTGGCCACCCACACTCGAGTAGAACTCTAATCTCAACATTGTTGCATTTCCTATCTTCACCAGATGGATACATATTCTATTTTGATCCTCCTAAGTACCCTTGTCATATTTTCCTACCTGTTTGATAGTTTTTCTCGCCGCACGAAGGTGCCTTCCGTATTGCTGCTGCTGCTGTTAGGGATTCTGATCAGATATGCATCTGTATCACTTGACATACCCTTGTATGATTTTACTAGACTTCTGCCTTTACTGGGTACAGTTGGTCTGATCTTAATTGTCTTTGAAGGAGCACTCGATCTGAGATACGAGGCACGAAAGCTAAAGCTCATCAAGAATGCCTTTGGTGCGGCCTTATTTCTGCTCCTCCTGACCTCTGCTTCGATTGCCTTTATCTTTTATTATTTTACTGAACAATCTTTTTATATCTGCCTTGTCAACGCGATCCCGTTCAGTGTCATTAGCTCTTCGATTGCCATCCCTTCAGTGATTTCATTGCAGGATGAAAAAAAGGAATTCATCATTTACGAATCCTCCTTTTCGGACATCCTGGGGATCATGATATTCAATTTTATTATCACCAATGAATACTTCTCCCTTTCAGGTCTGAGTGATTTTGGTGTCAATATATTCCTGCTCATTGGCCTCTCCCTGTTATGTTGTTTTTTCTTTCTTTTTGTAATGGGGCGTGTCACCCATCATGTAAAATTCTTTCTGATCATCTCTTCCCTGATCCTTGTCTACGCGATTGGAAAGCGGTTTCATCTTTCGACCCTGGTCATTGTGTTGGCTTTTGGTTTGTTTCTCCGAAATAGTGAATTAATTGCAGAGTCGTTAAGCAGGTTTTCGTTTGTTTCCAGGATCAAAAATTACATGATCTATCCGTCTCTCAGCAATGATCTGAAAAGTCTCCATCAACTTTCAGCCGAAAGTGCATTTATCCTGAGGACTTTTTTCTTCCTGGTCTTTGGATATACCCTTGATTTTGATGATCTCTTTCGACCTGAGGTATTCTTATATGGCACGACGACCATCATTGCGGTGTATTTGTTGCGTTGGGCCTATCTTCGCTTTATCGCCCGCGCACATCTTTGGCCGGAATTATTGATTACACCACGCGGATTAATCAGCGTATTGCTGTTTTTAAGTATTCCTGCTGACATGCTTCTGGCTCCTTTTGGAAATGGAATTCTGCTATATACGATCATTTTCTCCGGCCTCCTGATGACGGTTGGCTTGATGGCCACTGGAAAAAAACCTACGCCGTCGGGAGATGAGTAAAGATTAATTCCATCTCGGTTGACCAGCTTCAAATTCCAAAACATTACTTTCGACCACGCGTCTGATATCATTAAAGTATTTCATCACTTTTCGTTGCCGCGTAGAACTATTGCCTTTATCCAGGATTTGGATTATGCATTCCATATATGATTGATAGCCTAGCTGTTCTGAATATGGCTGCAATCTGTTGACCCAAAACCGAATATTATCAGATAATTTTTTTAGTTGCATAGATTCATGACTGATGATTTCAGCTTCAAGACCATACCGGATGGCACGCCATTTATTCTCCCGCATGATCCAATACTCAGGGAATATTTTATTGTGTTTATAAAAATGATGTCTGTTATCATTAAACCAATAAGCGAGTAAATGAATAAATGCGACGATACTTTGTAATTCCATCATGGTCGCAGGACCATCACAGATCCTGATTTCGAGGGTTCCATACACAGGACTTGGTCTCAGATCCCACCAAATATCTTTCATGGTCTCAATGGATTTCGTATTGATTAGCTTTTCATACAAAACATTAAAATCTGCCCAGTTGTGTGCTGAATATGGAATGCCCGAAGTCGGGTGTGACTCATATACAGATGGCCTGCTCGCGGCCAATCCGGTATCGTGGCCATTCCAATAGGGTGAACTGGCGGATAACGCAATGAGGTGAGGAACAAAATGAAGAAAAAAATTATTAAACCTCATACACTCATCGCCATTTCTCATTCCAATATGAACATGAAGACCATACACAGCCATCCTCTTAATAAGCCATTGATTTCTTTCAAGGAGTTGGTCATATCTCTCTGACTTGCTCAGGATACGATCGTTGTAATTTGCTACCGGATTTGTGCCTGTGCCCGAAAACCGTATCCCCGTTTTTTCCCCTGCCATCCGTACTTCCTGTAAAACTTCGTTGAGCTCTATGCCTACTTCATGGACATCCGTACATACGCCGGTGACTAATTCCAGGGTACTGCGAAACATTTCCTTCACCAGCTTCTTATTTTTAACCAATGCCATGATATCCTCAGCCCTTGGCGTAAGTTCCAGTTTCAAATTGTCTAATAACTGAATTTCCATTTCCACCCCCAGGGTCAATGAATGGATATTATTTTTGAATTCCAGGCTCATAGTCAGCAGAATTTGGTATAGTGATTGCAGTGCCAGACATCCATTCTTGATCAGGGACCTGAGCGTGTCAGATTAGAGTTGTAGCTAACCTGAATTTACAAACGCGGATGAACCACGGATTTGGTGAAAATAATAAAAAGTATGATTAAGCCCTTAGATCCTGATTTCGTGAGTATGTTCGACATACCACTTGTGGTTGTTTCATGCGAATAATAATTTCTAGTGGAAAGGAAAGATTTTGTAATTTTTTATCCATTAACTTCCTTTACTATGCCCTACAACGAATCCCTCGCCGCCCGCATAGAACAAAACCTGGACGAGCGTAAAGTGAAATTTACTTCCAAAAAAATGTTTGGCGGCTTATGTTATCTCGTGGATGACAAGATGCTCATGGGTGTGGAAAAGGACCGGCTCATGGCCCGAATCGATCCCGAAGATGAGGCTGAGGCCATGAATAAGAAAGGTGCAAAGCCCATGGATTTTACCGGGCGGGTGATGAAGGGTTACGTTTTTGTAGATGTCGTGGCTGTTGATCTCGACAGGGATCTTATGTATTGGGTGGACCTATGCCTGAAATATAATCCAAAAGCAAAAGCATCGAAGAAAAAGAAGAGGCAGGATTGACTTGCATATTTTAGAGGATAGGGCTGGTCAGGATCCTGTGCGATACTCACTTTCGCCCTGGAATAAATGACGACTCCCACACAATCTATATGATCCTCCAGATCCTGATTACCGATGTCATGATACACAAGGAGATCAGAGCGATACGGCATGTTCATCAGTTCATTTAAGATAAGATTCCTAAATGACCAACTTCAAAGTGTTCAAATAAGGTGATCAGGAGAACCATCGGGTCCAACAAGCGGAATCACCAGGCAACGGGTTTCATCTCCATTGAATCTTCTGATCGACGCGCGAAATCCGATATCGCAGGGCTTCAACCCGGCTTAGTTCTTTCAGCCCTTCAGACTTGTTTCATTAAACTTATTACAGATACCTTTTACCCCTTATACTTCGACCTGCTAACCCGCATCCATGAGCTACAGCTCAGCAACCGCCGATCAAAAATCAACCCTCTATCCACTCAATCACCTCCGCATCCGTTGGCAACGTCTTGGGATCAATCACCATCTCCAGCTCACCCGCTTCATTGATCAGATATTTCTGAAAATTCCATTTGACATCACTGTCAAGGATCCCGTTTTCTGCTTTCTGCGTAAGGAAGTGATAGACAGGATGCATATCATCTCCCTTCACGGAAATTTTACTCATCATCGGAAAGGTCACACCATAATTCTGTTCGCAAAATGTAGCGATCTCTTCATTCGAACCGGGTTCTTGTGAACCAAAATTATTAGCAGGGAATCCTACGACCATAAAATCATGATCCTTGTATTTGTCGTAGATCAATTGTAGGTCTTTGTACTGAGGCGTATTGCCACATTCAGATGCCGTGTTGACAATCATGATCTTTTTTCCCTTCAGGGTTGAAAAATCAAATGCCACACCATCAAGATCTATGACCGTAAATCCATAAATATTTTTTTTCTCCATATCAGGTTTCGGATCTTGAGTGGGTGTTTCAGCAGGTTGTGATTGAGTTGTACATGACCAAACACTTATAATGACGAAGACAAAAAATAAATTGACAATGGATTTCATCGAAGAAAATTTTTGATATCTAATTTCGAATGGGTAAAGGTAAGGCTATTGGATTCTCAGACCCGTGTTTGGGGTGCAGGAATCACGCCATTGAAATAAGTTGGTAAATAAAATTTGTATTGGTCTTCGATCCAAACAATTGATCATGCCTTTAGTTATGAAGAATTTACCAGACCCGCCCTCATTGGCCTGCAACCCCTGCCATACCACACAATACCCTGCAACTCCCTGCCATGTCCTGCTATACCCCGCAATTCCCTGCCCAAAAGTTATCTTTGCCCCCTCTAATCCATAACCCATGTCCACAGATATCTTTAAAGACATCGTCTCCCACAGCAAAGAATATGGCTTCATCTTCCCGTCAAGCGAAGTATATGATGGTCTCAGCGGCGTCTACGATTATGGACCGAATGGGGTAGAACTCAAAAATAATATCAAAGCCTATTGGTGGAAATCCATGGTACAGTTTCACGAAAATATCGTGGGCCTGGATGCCGCCATCATGATGCATCCGAAAACGTGGAAAGCCTCAGGTCACGTCGATGCATTCAATGATCCGCTCGTGGATAATAAGTCTTCCCAGAAACGCTACCGCGCGGATGTCCTGATCGAAGAGGCTTTGGAGAAAATTATGGCGAAAGCCGATAAGGAAATCGAAAAAGCAAAAAAACGTTTTGGTGATTCTTTTGATGAAAATAAATACAAGACTGAAAACGAACGTGTCGCGAATTATATCAAAGAACACGATGAGCTAAATCATCGGTTTGTTACCGCCATGGGTAAAGGGGATATGCCCGAACTCAAAGCTGTCATCGAAACACTCGAAATCGCTGACCCGGTAAGTGGTTCACGCGACTGGACGGATGTACGCCAGTTCAACCTGATGTTCCATACACAACTTGGAAATATCGCAGGAGAAGAAGGCAAACTTTATTTGCGTCCGGAAACAGCGCAAGGTATTTTTGTCAACTTTCTCAACGTACAAAAAACTACCCGTCAAAAACTTCCATTCGGTATCGCTCAGATTGGAAAAGCATTCCGAAATGAGATCATCGCACGCCAATTTATCTTCCGCATGCGCGAGTTCGAACAAATGGAGATGCAATACTTCATCCAGCCAGGCACCGAAATGGAATGGTATCGCTACTGGAAAGAAACGCGAATGAAATGGCATCTGTCATTAGGCACAGATCCATCCAAACTACGTTTTCACGATCACGAAAATCTGGCACACTATGCGAATGCCGCAGTGGATGTGCAGTTCCAGTTTCCGTTTGGATTTAAAGAACTGGAAGGCATTCACTCACGTACAGATTTTGATCTCAGCAGCCACCAGGAATTAAGTGGCAAGAAGATGCAGTATTTTGATCCGGAGACGAATGAATCCTATGTACCGTATGTCGTTGAAACATCGATTGGTTTGGATCGGATGTTCCTCGCCATGATGAGTACTGCTTATTCAGAAGAAAACGTACCTGATGCAGATGGTAAAGATTCAACACGTATCGTATTGAAATTTCATCCCGCATTGGCTCCGGTGAAATGTGCCATCCTTCCTTTGCTGAAAAATAACGATGACCTAACTTCCATGGGTCGTAAATTATTTGACGAATTAAAATATAATTTCCTGTGTCAGTATGATGAAAAAGATGCGATCGGTCGCCGGTATCGTCGACAGGATGCGATCGGTACGCCCTTTTGTGTGACAATAGATCATCAGAGTCTCGAAGATCAGACCGTGACGATACGAGAGCGGGATACGTTAAAACAGGATCGGGTCCATATGTCACGTATCCGTGAAATAGTGGAAGCCAAAATTGATGTGAGAAACCTGCTGGGTTAATTTCTTATTGAACTGGTTTCTAAGTATTGTCGGTAGCAGGTGCGCCTAATAAATCACTATCACGCACCATGCCTCATGCAACATGCCCCACACTCCACGCCACGCTCCACGCATCACGCATTACGCATTACGCCATTTTACATCCAGTGATGATGATCCATCTCCACCCGGTACATAATATAGTCCCGCGCATCACGAGCTATTTTATCATGTAAAAACGGAAAACTGATATCCCCTCCGGCAGTATAAATATGCAGTGAAGCCAACCCGCGCATACGTTGCAGCGGAGAGGATTCAATTGTCACACTTTGGATTTTGAAAATCTCCACCAGTTTATAGGAGCGTCCAAAAATACCTCCTTCAGAAACAATATAATCCTCATGAACCTGTAGTCTTCGTTTCCGCTGATAGAGATATCCCATATAAATGGCCAATGGAAAAATTAAAACGAGAAACCATTGTGTAAAGCCATCATTGTAATACGCCATCAACCCAAAAAACAAAGCCGGTAAAAATCCCAGCAAAAACACCATCCGATAGACAACCGTCACATCCATCTTGTGGGCAGTAAATGCGGCACTGCGGAAGCCTGGAACGATCATGTCCAGTGTATGATTTACCTGCTGCATGTAGCAACCGGGGATGACCAAAGATTTGTCTGTGTCCTGCTCTATATTGGTAGCCTGATAGATGTTCATCTGATACATCCCAAATAATTGTTTAAGCGGCGAAGTGATCCACCGGATCAACTGGATTTTTGATTTTTGAATCGATTTTTCATTTCGGGTAAACAGTCCAGCCACCACCTTAAAACTTTGTCCTTCGCGCCAGAATTTTAATCCATAATATTTTAGCACCGTACGGAATAGCGTGATTAAAAAGGAGATTCCTATAAAAAGCGGTATCGCCACAAGAGTTGCCAGGATACCCACCAGGGACATTGCATTGGTTGTATCCTCCAGTTGACCATATACATCCCAGCCCAGCAATTGATCCAGGTCATCAGCCAGACTTAAGAAAAAAGCGAAGATGATCAATGCAGTCCGAAGATGATTTTCACTCACCCCCACTTTGATCAGATCATTTGAGGATAAGGACATGATTAGTTCCGGTACGACTTTGATGGGAGGCACATGATCAGGAATAAGTGCATCTGAATCAGTCTTGATGATCGCTCGTTTGTAAGCCAATACGATCTCCCTCAATTCCTCGGCCCTTCCCTGATCAATCGCGTCCAGTTCCAACTCACTTCCTTTTGAACCCGCAGTATCAACCTTTACACTGACTACATCCAAAAACTGATGAACTATGTTACGTTTA
This sequence comes from Chitinophagales bacterium, assembly GCA_038203125.1. Taxonomy (GTDB): domain Bacteria; phylum Bacteroidota; class Bacteroidia; order Chitinophagales; family Saprospiraceae; genus Opimibacter. Next base: position 2,110 of record JBBREG010000066.1, on the reverse strand, counting down.
AAATCCACGGATTGAATACGATCGAATGGCACATTCAAAACCGTCTTTCGAAATACCCCTGATCGTACACACAGCTCATTATTCTGAATAAAAAAATAGTAGCGCGTATAGGCGAGGATCGAATAAATGAGCGAAACGAACACAACACCCAGTACAAGAAAGATGATCATCAATCCTTTATCACTTTTTGGATTGATGATGACGATCAATAGGATCGGCCAGATCTGCCGCACCAGGATCCGGAAGTACCGGAGCAGGATCAGCACAATCGCTTTGGGTGATTGTCGTTGGGGTTGATAAAAGCCGGATGCGTTCATTATCTAATCCTCCTCCGTTGATTGTTCCGTCGTGCCCAGTATGTAGGCTTTTAGTTTTTCTGCCGTCTCCGGTAATAATCCCGGAATTATAAGATCCGTACTTTGTCCACCCGCTGTGTAAATGGTCAGTTTGGAAATGCCAAAACGCCTGTCAAGAATTCCCTGCTTCAGATCACAATGTTGCACCCGGTTAAACGGAACAGTAGTCATACTATGCCACAACCAACCGGAGCTAAAACTGATATCTTTTTCGCGCAGCGCATAGCTCATGTATTGAAAAGAGACCCGGTAATAAAATATGATCCACAGGGACATGATGCTTAAGATACCTGCCGCATAAAATCCATATGGCCATATCTGCGGGCGCAGCATCACAATAATCCATAGTATGACAATGATCACGGCAGAAATAATCATCCCCGTAATTACCCGAACGGTTTTATATGCTGGCTCAAGCCGGATCTGATCCAGGCTTTCAGCACGGGGCAACTGACTGATGTCAAGTTGTGGATTGGTAAAGAGTTCGCTAGGTGGGTTCATATTGGTTAAGCGGAGGGTGCGTCTACCAGGTTTTGCAGGGAAACTAAAAATGCGTGTGCTTTTTTCATCGTTTTGATTTTTTCCCTGATCATCAACAACCGGGTAGCAGATTGTTTCAGTTGGACATCCAAAGTTCGCCCCTGAGTGCCAAGCAATTTAATCAACTTATCAAAAGTCGCACTTTCGTAGTAAGCAGACTGAGCATTTTTGTGAAAATAAGCCCGTAAGACATTACCCCTGAGCGTCAGACGGTCAAATCCTAATTGCCTGGCAATCCAGCGGAGTCTCAATCCATCAAACAATTCTTCCACGACCGCCGGGATCGGCCCAAACCTGTCGGTAAGATTTTCAGCAAATTTCCGGATACCATCTTCAGATTCGATATGGTCCAATTCTGTATATAATCTCAGACGTTCATCAATATTGGAGACATATTCATCCGGGATAAGCATTTCGACATCACTATCAATCTGTACATCCTGCACATATTTTTTATCCCGTTCCATTTGTTCGCGGAAGAGATCTTTAAAATCACTTTCTTTTAATTCCTGTATTGCTTCTTCCAAAATTTTCTGGTATGTCTCATACCCAATATCCGATATAAATCCACTTTGTTCCCCACCTAAAAGATTGCCCGCACCACGAATGTCAAGATCCCGCATGGCAATATCAAATCCGCTACCCAGATCTGAATATTCTTCTACTGTCTGAAGCCGTTTTCTCGCTTCTTGCGTAAGTGTACTCAACGGTGGTGTGAACAGATAACAAAACGCTTTTTTATTCGATCTGCCCACGCGCCCGCGCAACTGATGCAGATCACTTAAGCCAAACTGATTAGCATGATTGATCATGATCGTATTCGCATTGGGAATGTCAAGACCCGTCTCAATAATATTTGTACACACGAGTACATCGTGTTTCTTGTTGATAAAATCCAAAAGCGTTTCTTCCAGTTGATCGGATTCCATCTGGCCATGTGCCATGGCGACGTCGACATCCGGACAAACCCTTTTAATCAATGCTGTGATTTCGGGAAGGGTCTTGATACGATTATGAACAAAAAATACCTGTCCGCCCCGCTGGATCTCATAATAGATCGCGTCACGAATTACTTCGTCATTAAAGACACGTCGCTCCGTATGTATTGGTTGACGATTCGGTGGTGGTGTACGAATGATGGATAAGTCCCGCGCAGCCATCAGGGAAAACTGTAACGTACGCGGAATCGGTGTCGCCGTCAGGGTCAGTGTATC
>JBBREG010000065.1:0-14944 GCA_038203125.1 Chitinophagales bacterium | reverse complement strand
TAATTGTGCACGCGCCAGGTCCAGCATAAATCGTTGCGGTTTAAAATCGGCGTCTTCAATTTTTTCAAACACGGGATGATCGACAGGTTCATTATTCGGGCGACCGACGCCAAAGGAGATGCGACGGAAGATCTGGTCCATGATCTTTTTGACATTGACTTCATCTGCTTTTATCTCTGTGCGAACAGCCATGTTACCGCAGCCAATATCAAAGCCAACGCCCGACAACGAAATATGATTTTTATACGCTACGGCTCCACCGATCGGATGACCATAGCCGTAATGTGCATCAGCAGTTAATACAGCAATATCCTCTTCGCCAATACAATTGCGTATTTGCAAAATAGATTTTTCATCAATGAGATGTTCGCCGAAAATGGTTAGTTGTGGGAGGATATTGTTTTCCTTAAAACAAAGAAAAAAGGATATTGATTAGTAAGGCAAAAGAATTTTACTGCTTACTTCATTTTTACAAAACGACCCTCGCGAGAGATCCAGCCATCTCCTTTCAAACGCAGTGTATAGGTTCCGGAAGCAAGGTGCGAAATGTCGATCATTTCCTCTAATGAGGCAGTAGAATAATAGTTACGAATCACAACCTGTCCCATCTGGTTCGAAACTTCAACCTCAAAACCAGAGGATGGAATGGCCTTAACCACCAGGTCGATAAAGTCTTGGGCCGGATTGGGTGTCAATCTCCATTCAAAATCCAAATAGGGATATTCGATGGCCGTAGTTGAAATATATTGGCAGGATGAAAACGCTTCACATCCTTTAATCGTAGTGAGACGAACTTTATAAAAGCCTGCCTGAGACGGTGTAAAATTTCGTTGTACCGCACCGCTCACCGGCTTATCTGATGTGCAATCATACCATTGGAAAATAACGTCCTGAGCTAATGCAGTAAGCCCATTATCAATCGCTTCAACAGTAGTATCAATTATGGTCAGGGAAAGATGCAGAATTGCACTATCCAGAGCACATCCAAAATCAAAGTATACTACATGATCACCCTGATGGTAAAAAACCTGACCTTCGATAACTACTGAATCACCCTCACAAATTGTCACCGGAGTCAGGTGGATATCAGGATTGTTATATAATTCAAGAAATAGTGTATGGATTGCGTCAGCGCCATTTGCTAAACCGAATGTTGTATCATACACACCCGGTTGTGTTAAATAGATTCCATAAAATAATAGAGAATCTCCTTCACAAATATATTCAAACGTTTCTAAAAACTCATTTTCATGATATTCATCACAGACGATGCTAAAGTTGTTTGTAATAGTTGGCGGGATAAACTGAGTCGTTACATCAATATTGGCAGGATGGTCATCCAGGCCATCACAATTCCGGTTGTAGGCACCCTCAAATTGCAGATACGTGCCGTTATCACATTCACTAAAAAACTCTGCATCTCCTCCCAGCACAACATCCCCATGCAGATTGGCGCCCCAACAAAATGTATTGTCTTTGAGGACAGCATTTTCATATGTCGAGGTTAAAAAAATCAAAGTGCTTCCTGTAATAAGGGCATTGTCATAAATCTCACATCCACCATTGACATGTGCATATTTTTCGACCATCGCATTCCCGTAGATCCCGGCATCTTCCGCAACAAGTGCATGATCGCGAACGACTGCATTCTGACGTACGACAGCTGCATCCTGGATTATTGCATGATCTTCAACGCGTGCATAGTCTAACACCCTGGCATGATCCAGTACCAGCGCATCGGGTCCCACATAGGCTGAAGGCGCAACGGTAGCTGTTGCCGCGACAAAACCTCCTCCATTCGCATGTGGTGCACCAGGGACGGCAGGCGCAGCGCGATAGCCAGGTTGATACCCTTCCGGCCATCCATTTTCAACTCTGAAGTCATAGGGATATCTATAGATTTTTGGAAATCCAATTTCCCATGCATAGTTGTGATGTATTTTAGGAGCGCCTGAAACGACCAGATATAATTCGACTTCATCACTTTCCATTTCAAAAAGAAACTCGGTTCCTGCATCGAGTACTTCAGTATATCGGGGGATTCCTAATCCATTTACCGCAACCATTCCATAACGTAATCCCTGTTCATCATACCCGGGACTCAACCAATGTTCTTCAAGATGAATCGAAACCCAATTTTTAGTACAACCGGCATTTTGTTTTGGATAGATCCTGATGATATTATATCCATAATCCTGTGGTGCCAGATGATTTGGAATGCGGTACCATTCTTTTGATTCATTGACAACATCCGGAATGATCGTGGGATGTGCCACAAATTTTTTCTCAAGCGTTGAAATGCGTTCGCGAAGCAAGTCACCGATCTCATAATCCCAGGTCACATTTTGCATTGCGTATTGAGCGAACAAATCATTGAGCTCTTCCTGTGAAATGTCTTTCAGGCGTTTATAGGTTTCTAAGGGATGTTCGCCAATAATGGATTCATTCCACATCCGGTTGATCATTATGATGCCATCCAGTTCTTTAATGAATTGCAGAAAAACGAATGCCTGGTAGTGATGACGTGTCGAGCTCCAGTGAAACTGATTGGTATTGAGCCATCGGGCCATATCGAAATCGAGCGCGACAGAAGGGTATTTCTGGAGGGACATAAATTCCGCGTGGGTCTCCCAGAAAAAGCCAACATAGGAGCTGTCGATGAATCCGTGGCCGGGATTGAGCATCCAGGTATAATTTTGGAGGGTATGGGTGAATTCGTGTGCGAGGGTGGGTCCTGAAGAGGCGGCGTGGGGGTGCATCCACATAGCGCCGACCTTACCATCGTAATTGCCACCGAATGCCCAGCCTTCGACGCCGGTCCAGGTGTGGAGCATGACGAGTATGATTTTGTATTGGCTTAAGAGGCCTGTTTCATCATTGACGAATTGGATGGTATCGATATAGAATTTGTAGAGTTCTTCAGCTGTGGCCAGGATAGAAGCTGGGTCGAAAGAAATATCAGCAGGTGCCTGGGTAGGGTCGGTGCCTGCGAGCGGTCCCCAGAAGATCACGAAGTTATCTGATTGGGTGGAGCGGTCGAGGGAGTAATCGAGGGAGCCTTGTTGCCATTCGAGGGGGATGTAGATATTCTTTTGGGCCAGGAGTGTGATGGGTGCGAGTAGGAGTAGTAGTATAAGCCTGGCCATAGGGTAAAATTAGAGTATAGGTAGTAGAGTAGGAATGGGGTTGGGAATATCTGATTAATCTTTTATTGCCAGCACATACAAAGCCTGGATATCATCTCCTCGTTCCGGAAAACCGGGAAAACGTTTGAGCAGATCTGTTTCTGACACACGGGTAATATTTCTGAACCCACACTTTTCCAATACCCACTTCAGCAACTCAAAATCAAACAGGTTTTTGTGCTCACCCTGCTGATGAAAAAAATCATTTATCATATGCTGCGTGGGATATCCATTCAACGACCAGTGCGGCATACGAGCCACGCGATCATCATATAATACTTTGCAATTATTATCAAGATAGGATTGACATATCTTTCGCAAATCAGGTGTTGCTAACCATAACTCTCCGGTTGGCTTTAAAATTCTGTATGCTTCACGCAACAAAGGCACCAGCTCATCTTCGATCACAAGATGTTCAATCACATGTTGAGACACGATGTTTTGAACTGATGAATCCTTCCAGGGTAATTTTCCAAATGTCAGATCCAGGTTTATATCACCACCGGATAGATCCACATTGACCCACCCCTCTACACTTCGCACCCCCGCACCCAACTGTATATTTTCAAAAGCAGGCTGCAGTAAGTTCTTCTTTTGAAACACTCTTGTTTTATACCGCTTGTAGTCGTAGTAAAACGCTCTCAGATTTTCAAACCCTCTTGTCGATAAATTTTTCCTCAACTTACTCTTCATAAAGATGACATTCTGGAAATTGAAATTACAGGTGAAGGTATTCCAGCGGCTGCTGGATAAAAAATTTCTCAATACTACTATTGCTCATATGGAATCGCCAGGAAGATGGAATGGAATCCTCATGCAATAAACAACCTTTGAGGATGTATGGAAATATCTGGTCAAGCCGTTGTGATTCGCGGTGTGATACCCGGCGATAGATGTGCGACCGGTTGATCATATCCGGATGTCCAATACCTGCAGCACCCATCAATTCTCCAAAATTGCGGACGGTTATTGCATGGAAGTTGGCAACCTTTTGCTTTTTATCCGTTACCACCAGGCCTCTGGTAAGTTTTGGATCCTGGGTAGCCACACCGGTGGGGCATGTATTCAGATTACATTCAAGTGCCTGGATACAACCAAGTGCCAACATCATACCACGCGCACTGAAACATGCATCGGCACCTAATGCAAGTGCGCGAAACATATGAAAACCGGTGATGATCTTTCCGGATGCAAATAATCGAACATCTTCTTTCAAATTAAAGCCTACTAATGCATTGTATGCAAAAGCGACACCTTCTTTGAAAGGCATCCCTACGCTATTGGAAAATTCCAGTGGTGAAGCACCTGTACCCCCTTCACCCCCATCTATCGAAATAAAATCAGGCTTAATGCCTGTATGCACCATCGCCCTGCATACGGAGAGAAACTCTCCTTTATGACCAATGCACAATTTGATACCAACAGGTTTGCCATCCGCCAGGGATCGCATGCGGGCAATCAATTCCATTAATTCAACAGGTGTGCTGAATGCTTTATGAAAAGGAGGTGACAAAACATCCTGACCGATGACTACATTACGAATGGCGGCAATCTCTTCTGTAACTTTTGATGCAGGTAATATGCCACCATGACCTGGCTTTGCACCTTGTGATAATTTCAACTCGATCATTTTCACCTGCGGCAGATTTGCACGCTCTGCAAAAAGTGTTGGAGAAAAATTACCATCACTCGCCCTGCATCCAAAATATCCCGTGCCGACCTGGTAGATCAGATCACCACCATACATAAGATGATACGGACTGATACCGCCTTCACCGGTATTATGTGCAAATCCACCGAGAGCTGCACCACCATTGAGCGCTGAGATCGCATTCGTACTTAACGACCCATAACTCATCGCTGAAATATTCAGCAGGCTCATATGATATTTCTGCTTGCAGTCAACTCCACCAATCCAGATGCGGTGTTCTTCAAAGGTGCGGTAATCAATAGGTGCAATACTGTGATTCATCCACTCATATCCCTCTTCATATACATCCAGCAAAGTACCGAAGGCAGATGTGTCTTCAGATTGGTCTGCGCGATGATAAACGATATCCCGCAGCGTCTTATCAAACGGACGCCCTTCGGTATCGGATTCAACAAAGTATTGATGGATCTTCGGACGCATCCACACGGCTACATCCCGGAAGCGACCGATTAACGGAAAGTTACGTATGACGGCACTTTCCGTTTGGAAAAAATCATAACACCACCACGCAATCAAACCGATGGGAATCAGCAATAGCAAGCTCCAGGACCAATGAACCTGAATCCAAAGAAGACCTCCCAACGCCGTCAGGCCAATGATGAGAATGATAAGCCAGAGTTTCATACTCTGTAAATCTAAGATCTTCCTGTCGGAGCGGGTGGTGTTGTTTGTTGGCCGCGCTGAGCTCCCTGCGTTTGTTTGAATAATTCAAAGCGGTTCAGCTGCTGCTGCGCCGGGAAATAGTTATTGGAACGATCGATATCAGCAGTCTCCAGGTATGGATCCAGAATGATTTGTTTGATCACCTTTTCAGTCATAAAGACCTTGGAGACTTCTTCATTATTGCGACGCCATATCTCAGCCGGAATTCGAATGTCTTCTTCAGTTCCATCTTCATACACAAATTTGAGAATGATGGGCATCGGCAATCCACCTTTGTTTTTGAAGGTCAGGTTATAATAATTATTGCCTGCCTCGACTACTGCCTTCTCTTCAGAGGAAAGTTTGGATACATAAGCTTCATATGCATCATTAGCTTCCTTCACACGGTCCCTGGTAGTGTATTGATCACGCAAGGTGGTATCAATCTCGTCCTGAGTTTGTGCGATCATCTCACGATTGCGAATGGATGTTATGCCCTGAGGATTTTCTTTGAGGAAGTTTTCTTCATGCGTCATGGCGGATACATCTTCAGGACGGTCAGCACGTTGCCATTTTATGTTGGCAAGTTCAATATCGACAGGCTCGGTGGTGAAAAACCAGCCACGCCAGAACCAATCCAGGTCAACAGCTGAAGCATCTTCCATAGTCCTGAAAAAATCAGCAGGAGAAGGATGTTTAAATTTCCAGCGCATGGCATATTCTTTAAAAGCTTTATCAAAAAGCTCACGGCCTAAAATTGTTTCTCGTAAAATATTGAGTGCTGTTGCAGGTTTTGCATACGCATTGCTACCGAGGCTATGGACGTTTTCTGAATTGGACATAATAGGTTCGAGAAATGCCTGGTCACCTTTCATATAATCCACGATTTTAAAAGCTGGCCCACGACCCGATGGATACACCCGGTCCCATTGTTGTGCGGTCAGATATTCCACAAATGTATTCAGACCTTCATCCATCCATGTCCATTGGCGTTCGTCCGAATTGACGATCATCGGGAAATAGTTATGTCCCACTTCATGAATGATGACACCGATCATGCCGTATTTCGTCCGTTCGCTATACGTGCCATCTGCCTCAGGACGGCCGCCATTAAAGGCGATCATCGGATACTCCATGCCAATACTGGCGGTATGAATGGACCATGCCACAGGATAGGGATAATCAAAGGTGTAGTGGGAATACCATTTTAATGTATGTGCAATCACCTTGGTGGAATATTTTTCCCACAATGGATTTCCTTCCTTTGGATACATGGACATGGCCATCACATCGGGACTCGCAGTTTGTTTGACAGCCATTGCATCCCAAATAAATTTGCGCGATGAAGCAAATGCGAAATCACGAACATTCGATGCTTTAAAATGCCAGGTCTTTTCGGTCGTGGCACGCTGACCTTCTTTGGCAATAGCTTCATCCTGTGTGATGATGAATACAGGATCCGTATAATTTTTCTGTGCAACCAGAAGTCGATCATGTTGTTGTTTTGTAAGAACATCTTTTGAATTTTGCAAAACGCCTGTTGCGGATACAGCGTGATCAGCGGGTACAGTGATCTTCACATCATAGTCACCGAAGACAAGTGTAAACTCCCCTGATCCAAGAAACTGTTTATGTTGCCATCCGTTGATATCATCATACACACACATGCGTGGAAAAAACTGGGCGATCGCATAGAGATAGTTACTGTCTTTAGTAAAATATTCAAATCCGGAACGACCACCCTCTTTCATGCGGTCATTGATGTTGTACCACCATTCTATTTTGAATGTGTATGATGCACCAGAGGCGAGAGCCTGTGGAAGGTCAATACGCATCATCGTTTTATTAATGGTAAATGGAAGTGCAGCACCATTTGCGGCGGTTACTTTTTCAATATGGTATCCACGATCCGGAGTTCGATCCATCCGCGCCAGTTGATTTGCTGTAACTCGATCTTCAAGCTTTCCTGTCTGAGTGACGTATCCATCTGCATCTTCCAATTTTTGATTCTGGTCGAGTTGCAACCAGAGATACGTGAGGGCATCGGGAGATTGATTGTGGTAGGTGATGGTCTCTTTTCCATGGATCATTTGTTTTTTATCATCCAGCCGGATGTCCATAACATAATCAGCTTTTTGTTGCCAGTATTCACGACCCGGGGCGCCGCTTGCAGACCGTGTAGTACCCGGAGTCGGCAACAGGTTTCCCAACTGTTCGAATTTATTTACGTCCTGGCTGAAAGAATAAAAGCTGCTTACCATATATGCAGCGGCAATCAAGAGTCTTACCATCATAAGTAATCGTATACGTTAATGCGGGGCAAAGTAAAAAAACCCGTTCACAGGGTAGCGGAATTTCGATGATCGTTAGTTTTTGGCGCCTAAATCATCAGTGGAGTATCCGGAAAAACGGATAAATCAGAAATTTATTCTGATTCCACTCTCCGAATTAAAGAAATGGAGCTTGCTGCGGTCGAAATACACTGTCGTTTTGGAGCCTTCAACGGGAGCCGTCTCGGGCCGGAGTCTGGCGGTAAAATAGTTTTGACCTTTCCGGAAATAGAGGTAACTGTCGCTTCCCATGGGCTCTAATGCATCCGCCATTACTTCCAGTGGGGAATAGGATGGAATAGTAAGACTGTTGTCGCCATGGATATCTTCAGGACGAATACCAATAATGTATTCTCCGGGCACAACGGTTGAAGGCATGTAATCCTTTATAGCAAGCTGGAATTCATTCGTGGTGTCGAAGAAAGTCCCATCTTCCTGCACGTTGCCTAGAATCATGTTCATCCCCGGGCTACCAAAAAATCCTGCGACAAAAAGATTAGCCGGATGATTGTACATGGTCATAGGTGTATCAAATTGTTGCAGGACACCATCTTTCATTACTGCAATCCTGTCCGCCATGGTCATCGCCTCGGTCTGATCATGCGTGACATAAATTGTCGTGACGCCGAGATTTTTTTGCAACCGTGAAATTTCAAGACGCATTTGCACACGAAGCTTCGCATCGAGATTGCTTAATGGCTCATCAAATAAAAACACTTTTGGATTCCGCACGATCGCACGACCGAGGGCCACACGTTGGCGTTGTCCTCCGGATAGTGTGCCTGGCTTACGTTTCAAATAGGGTGTGAGTCCTACAATTTCAGCAGCCTTCTCCACGCGCTTCTGTATTTCCTTTGTTGGGATCTTTTTCAACTTCAGACCAAATGCCATGTTCTGAAAAACATTCATATGCGGATATAAAGCATAATTCTGAAACACCATCGCGATGTCACGATCTTTTGGGGCCACATTATTTACCAGTTCGTCTCCGATATATAATTCACCTGAAGTAATATCCTCAAGACCTGCAATCATCCGCAGCGTAGTCGATTTACCACATCCGGACGGCCCTACCAGTACGACAAATTCTTTGTCCCTGACCTCCAGCGACACATCCGACACAGCGACAGTATCACCGTATTTCTTTACAAAATTTTTTATCGTGACTTCAGCCATTGTTTTTGTTTTATACTTTTTGCCGCCCCCGACCCCTGCGATTCTCATCATTCGTTTCTGCGAAACATCTTATTCGAAAACGCCGGGGAGCCATTTCGAAACAGAATATTTTTGAATTTTCACAAACTAACCTTCGCCTACCATTCCGACAGCCGCCCCCGACCCCTGCGATTCATCTAGCTCGTTCCTGCGGAACATTGCGTTGAAAACGCCGGGGAGCCATTTTTTTTCACAATCCTTGCCCTGAGCTGCATATGGATGAGTGCGAGGTGTCGAAGATGTCACTCTCTCACCCTCTCTAGTGCCTGCAGTGACAACAATGCTTCGATAGTCGACTCCGCTCCTGAGTTTTTATTCACATCCGTTGAACTGCTGATCCCATCAAAACATCTGCCTGTTGCCGGATCATACATTACAACACCAGCAGGATTGTCTCCTGAAAACCACCGGGTGAGATCTTCAGCAAGCGTAAGATATTTCTCTTCTTTCGTTATTTCATACGCCTGAATAGCTGCCCAGATCATCGGCCTGCGACCATACGCAATCTGAGAAAACTGGTTGGTCTCATAGCGAATCGTTTTTTCTTCTGTTGTTCGTACTAAAAAATGTTGAAGACCTCCTGCTTTTAATACAGCAGGATAAAAATGATCGATCTCATACATGGCATGGGAGATCATGTGAGGATCTTCCACTTGTTGTCCGGTCACCAACAAAGCATAGGATTGAATATTGGCATAGGCATGCCATAAATTTTCCCAACTTAAAAATGCACCATCCTGTAAGCTATCAGGTTCTTCAATCTGCATCATCATGATTCCTTCTGCAAAATGATCGATGAGGGTGAGAACCTCTTTTGTATCAATCGAATCTTCAGGTACAGCCTGCTGTAGCATCAGCGTCAAACCTGTAAGAATGATCGCAGCCTGATCGGTACCTGAAATTTTCGGAAGCCATGTTGGAAAATGGATGCCCATGGTAGTGTCAAGGTCATTTTTTCTAAAAGCTTCATGTTTCAGAATATTCTGTACAAGCGTTTGTCTTTGCTGACGAATTTCGATACCTAGCGGATCGTTTTTATCTAATACTTCAAGCGCTTCTCCGAAAGCCCATAACGTTCTCCAGGCCCAGAAATTGGCATCAGGTGTGGTCGTGATTCCATCCGTATGTATCTGTCCATCAGGCCAGATAAAATTATAATAGTACCCATTCGGAGCCTGCATCTTCAGCAGGAATTGCATCAGCATTTTTCCTTTGTGAAGATGATCGGGATTAGGCACGAATGCATGCTGCCGTAAATAAAAAATTGCCGCCCTGGACGCATCATCCACACAGGCGATCCCTTCATCATCATCACCTTTCCATTCATATTCAGGGTACTCGGCATAAATGTGAATGATGCCGACAGTATCTCCGTTAACCATCACCTCCTGGTATAGTGAATCAAGGTGAGATGTATTAATTGTGTAGGGATCCTGAGCTACAGGTTTTTCCTCAACTGCTTTTTTGCATTGTGTAAAAGAAAAAATACACAAGGCTGCTATCAGGTAAAGGGGGGTTGATGATTTTTTGAAGAATGGTATCATATCATATTGGAAGTAAGACGCGTGAGAATATCCTGAGTCTTCATGGTAGCAAAACCACATGCAACATCCGACATTGCATAGGGGATCAAAATGTTTTCACCATGTTCCATCCACCCGCAGGTATACAAAACATTCGGCACATAACCTTCACGTTCGCTTTCCAAAGGCTCCATCAGAGGACCATCAAGTATGGCAATTACTTTTTCAGGATGATCAAGATCAAGTAGTGTTACCCCCAACGAGTAACGTCGCATGGGACCTACATGATGTGTGATCATAAGCCACCCTTCCGGTGTTTCAATAGGGGAACCACAATTACCGATCTGCACCAGTTCAAAGTCACGTGTCGGTTCCTGAAGTGGAATCTTGTTATTCCATGTCAAATAATCATCAGAGCGCATGATGCACAATGATTCTCCTCCCTGTCTTGAAAGCATTACATATTCGCCATTTATCTTTCTTGGAAAATACGCCATGCCTTTGTTATCCACTTGTGACCCTTTCAGATTGCGGATTTCGAAATGTTGAAAATCATTCGTCTGCAGCATTTTGGATTGAATATTTCTACCATCATAGGCTGTGTATGTTCCATAATAACATTCATCCCCTTTGTCTGAATATTTTACCATGCGTAAATCTTCCATTCCCATGGATTCACTTCTTGCCTGTGGGAAAATAACACGCTCTGGCAAGGGAATATCATGACTAAAATGAATGTCATAATGATCATCATCACCATGGGGAGGTTCAGACTTTGTGCCTGATGTGCGCCATGGGCCCTGAAGTGTAAAGGTGATATTGTTGGATTGATCCACGATACCTTCCATAAAACCAATAGAAGAAATATGTCCTTCACCAACAGATCGTAATGTCAGCACAAATCTTGTCTGACCCGGTTGCAGGCCAGTTTGATCCGGATGATGTACGATCGAAGGATTGAATAAAGCGGCAGCCTCGACGGAATATTCTTTTGTGAGATAGGAACCGAATATCAGTTTTTGTTTTTCCGTCAGTTCCAGGTTTTTACCGAGTGTATTCATCCCCAGATCAGCATTTTGCAACATGATCTTTTCAAAATACCGGTGACGATCTTTGAATAATCCACTTGTGTGTGCAAGTAATTTATCCGCTTCACGATCATTCATATTTTGTATGAAGTCAGCAAAACGGGTTAACCTGTTAGAACCTGCAACAGGCTCCAGGTATAATAAAATGACTTTTGTAGGATCGGCCTCAAAATGAACAGGTAATCGTTGCAGGGTCATACGTATGTGGTTTTTACTTATTCCTTCTGACCGGATGCGGCCATACTCTGAATAAAATATTTTTGAAAGATCAGATATGCTATGATAATGGGCATCGCCAACAGGGTGGCACTGGCTAGTTTCATTCCGATTTGTCCCAGAGATCTGCCCCCCACAGCAAATAAAGTCACTAACTGTGGCATGGTCATCAGCTTTTCATCGCGAATCACGATAATCGGCCACAGTACATCATTCCAGCTGGTCATGAAGGTGATGATCCCTACGGTAATTAAGGTTGGAACAGAGACAGGCCAAAGTATTTGAAATAATATCCTGAATTCATTACAACCATCGATGCGTGCAGCATCAATCAGATCTTGTGGTACCGAAAGAAAGTGTTGCCTGAAGAGCAGGATGGCAAATGCATTGAGCAATCCCGGTATGATCAGAGCAGCAAAAGTATTGGTCCATCCAAAGGTGACCATTAGTATGTAATTCGGGATCAGCGTCAGTTGAAAAGGAAGTGTCATCGTAAAGATGATCAGGTAAAAAATAAAATTCCTTCCTTTAAAATGATGTTTTGCAAGTGCATACCCCACCATCGAACCAAATACCATCACCCCAAATGTCACGATTCCAGACACTATAATGCTGTTGAGTAGTGATCGTAGGATCGGGATGCTTTCAAATAACTTGGTATAATGTATTAGCGTAAAATTGATCGGTAATAATGTGATGCTGGTGATGCTTCTTTCTTCAGAAAGAGACGCACTAACCATCCAGATAAATGGATACAGGAACGCAAAGGCTGCAAGCGTAAGGAGCAGATATAAGATGACTTTTTTCATGTCCTGTTTTTATCAATTACCCTGCGCTGAATAAATATAACGACCAGGATCAGTAAGGCAAAGATGAGCCCGAGCGTAGCTGCATACCCCATATGATAATAAAAGAAGCCTTGCTTATAAATGTATAAGACGGAAGACAATGTTGAATTAAGAGGTCCGCCACCTGTCAGCACATACGGTTCGATGAATAATGAAAATCCTCCGATGGTGGAAAGGATCATCACCATCACTACAGTTGGATTGATCACCGGTAACGTGATATACCAGAATTTTTGCCAGCTGCTGGCACCTTCCAGATCAGCTGCTTCATAAAGTGATTTGGGAACAGACTGCAAGCCTACCAGGAACAGAATTATATAGAGTCCTACATTTTTCCATGTTGCCATGATAGCAATCGATGGCATGGCCCACACCGGATCAATGAGCCATCCCACTTTATCCAAACCAAACATCATCAGGATCTTATTGATCGATCCCATTTCATATCCATATAGCTGTTGCCACATGATCGTGATCACAACACCTGACACAACTACCGGCATAAAGAAAGAGCCTCGAAAAAATGCACGGAACCAGATTTTCTGATTCAATGTCAATGCCAGTCCGAGCGCAATAATAATTTGTAGCGGAATGTGAATGCCCAGGAAGACTAGTGTATTGCGAATGGATTTTAAAAAATAATCATCCATCAAAAGTTTTTCATAATTCGTCAGGCCGATATACTTCATCGGTCCGATGATATTCCATTCATGAAAAGTGAGGAACAAGGAAAATCCCACTGGAAACAACACAAACACACATACATGGATGATGTATGGAGACACTAAAAGATAGCTGTTGATCGTGGCTTGTTTCATCAGATGCGGCTAATCGAGATATAGTAATTCCACAGCTTTGGCTGCATCCTGGATGGCTTCGCGTGGGTCTTTTTTGCCATAAACAACGCATGCTTCATATTCCTGTGAGATCAGATCAAGCACTTCTTTCATATGGGTCTGACTATCAATGCCACGTACATATTTTGCCTGCAGGGCAAAAGGCATGAGCTGAGGATGTGATTCCAGGTATGAAAGAAATAGTGGATTCGTATCCAGGTCATTCCTTCGTGGTATTTGTCCTGATATTTCAAGAAAGTCTTTATCGGCTTCAGGCGAAAGAATTGTTTGTAAAAACGCCCACGCTGTCTGTGGATCCTTGCATGTGCTGAAGATCACGATGTTTTTTGGGTCACCGTATGTATAGATGTGTTCTATGGTTGTATCCGGCACCGGCACTGTATGAAAGGCATATTCAAATCCATCCGGTTTGAATTTATCATTGTATTCAATTGTCCACGGTCCGGTAAAGGTTACAGCCAATCGACTTGCGAGAAATGGATCACTCTGACCTTTTAATTGTTCGCGGGGAAAATATCCGTTACCATATAATTTTTGCAAAAATGCAAATACACCAACTCCATGTTCGTTATTAAAAATTGCTTTGCCATCTTCCACCAGTGGCATGCCGCCGGATGCTGCATAATATAATGGCAGGAAATTAAAAAAGCGCTGCCACCAGATCGCTCCCGTCTCACTGATACCCAGCATGAAGTTTTGTTCTTTCAGTTTGGCACCTGCTTCCACATAGCTATTGTAATCGTTCGGCACTTTATCAATCCCTACTTTTGTAAACATTTTTGGATTGTACATCATCATGATCGGATTGACTTTCCAGGGGATCTGGTAGATGTGTCCATCCTGTGATGTAATCTCACGGATCGTACTGCTGTCACATCGCTGATACATAAATTCCATAAACCCATCCAGCGTATCCAGCGCAGTCAATACGCCACTTTGTGCAAAGTCTTCGACATCCCCCTGCCACATATTCGCATAAATATCTGGTGTAGTCATGCCGACAACAGCTGCAAGGATGACTTCTTCACTCGATTGTCCTTCCGGTACCGGTTGGAAAACAAATCGTATGTCAGTCCGGCTTTCATTCCATTTGTCAATGTACTTACGTGAGAAAGAGATTTCCTGTGAATTGGTCGATGACCAGAACACAAGGGAGTTATCATGCTGCTTTTGATCACTGCATGAGGTGATCAAAAAGGCTATCATGCAACTGATAAATATGGACCTGGCGGTTCGCATTTGAGCTTATGAAAAAAGCTGGTTAAATGTATAAAAATCTGATTATCAGTTAGTTGTGGCAGTGTGGCACACCTAGGTGTGCCACACTGC
>JBBREG010000064.1:0-15105 GCA_038203125.1 Chitinophagales bacterium | reverse complement strand
GAGTGCTGCAGGGATTTTTTCAAGCACAAGGCTAAAACAACCTAACTCCTCCAGAATAAGAGCATCAGATTTTAATTTAATGGCTTCTTCTTCCTCTTTGGCTCTGACCACATACGTACCGAATTTGTAAATCGACTGGGGAGTCAGCCCAAGATGTCCCATGACAGGCACTCCGGCAGAGAGGATGCGGCTCACACTTTCACCAATTTCTTTCCCACCTTCCATTTTGACGGCATGCGCTCCTGATTCTTTCATGATCCTCACAGCGGATTCGAGAGCAAGTCGACTATTGCCCTGATACGAACCAAATGGAAGATCCACTACGACAAGCGATTTGGAGACTGCCCGTACAACGGAAGAGGCATGATAGATCATCTGATCCAGCGTGATCGGAAGGGTTGTCTCATGACCCGCCATTACATTCGAGGCGCTGTCGCCCACCAATATAATGTCAATACCTGCATCGTCCAGGATCCTGGCCATGGAATAGTCATAACCCGTCAGCATCGCAATTTTCTCGCCTGCCTCCTTCATCTCCTGCAGAGTGTGTGTGGTTATTCTTTTGGCTTTACTATGGACAGACATGTCTGATAGATTGGTTTGTGAATCGTATGGAGCTCAAAGATATAAGGCGTCTCGGGACAATCCTTACATATCATGTCAAATAGGAGACATTCCCACTAGGCCGGATTTCTTTACCTTCGCCCCATGAAATGGATTTTTGGCATTTTGAGCCTGGCACTGTTCTGCATTTCCTGTAATAATGAACTGGTGGTGGTGAATGATTGGAAGGATATCCCGGTAGTATGGGGCCTGTTATCAAAAAGTGATACAGCCCATTATATCCGGGTAGAAAAAGCGTTCCTGGATCCTACTACGTCAGCTCTGGATATTGCCAGGATCCCGGATTCATTGTATTATGATGACGCTACGGTGTCGTTGAAAAGGATCAGCAATGGTCAGGTATTTCCGTTACAGCGGGTCAATGGTGATTTGGAAGGATACCCAAGAGAGGGCGGCATTTTTGCCGAAACGCCTAATTATCTCTATAAGATAAAGGCTAATGAGATCAACCTTGTAGTTGGTGAAGAATATGAAATAAACGTCGACAGAGGTGACGGTACTCCTTTAGTAACAGCCAAAACTGTTATCCTTCCCAAACCAGTTCTACGAAATCCATCAGCTGCTTCGGTTCTGGGATTAAGGCCAAAAAGTAATGTGGACATTATCTGGAATGACATTGAAGACGCTGGTGTGTACGATTTAAAATTGCGCTTTCATTACCTCGAAAAAAACGCTGGAACCGGTAATCTCTTTGTACCTAAATCTTTCGAATGGTCTATCGTCGATAATTTCACCGAAACGGACTTTACTGTTGAAGGAACTGATTTCTTCAACCAAATAAAAGCGAATATTGAAGAGGATATTCAGGCTACACGCAATTTTGAAAGTATAGAAATCATCCTGTGGGTCGGAGGTATAGAACTTGCAGAATTTATTAAGGTTACTCAGGCTAATCTTGGCATTACCAGCACGCAGGATGTACCTTCCTACACAAATTTGTCTGAGGGCGTCGGCATCTTTTCTTCACGCAATGTATCCTACAATACAGGTTTTAGACTCACCAACGTGGCTCTGGACAGCCTTGCAAACAGTGTCATAACCCGGCATCTGAACTTTTAACAAAATTTCCATTTTCTGTCTATTTGGCAGTTCTTTTTCATAACAACTGCCACCTTATTCATGTTTTGTCATAGAACATAGGAATTTATGCTCATGGCATATCCCTTGATCATACTGTGCTACAGCAAGATTATTGAACATTAAAACCAATCAAATAAAGTAAGATATGGGCAAAATTATAGGCATTGACCTGGGCACCACGAACTCCTGTGTAGCCGTCATAGAAGGTAACGAACCTGTCGTCATTGCAAATGATGAAGGAAGAAGAACGACACCATCTGTCGTGGCATTTCTGGACAATGGTGAACGTAAAGTGGGAGATCCTGCTAAGCGACAGGCGATCACCAATGCAAAGCGTACAGTGGCATCCATCAAGCGATTTATGGGATCCCGCTACAATGAGGTAAAGATGGAAGCAGGTCGCGTTCCTTATGTTGTGAAGTCAGGTCCAAATGATTCTATCAGAGTAGACATTGACGGAAGAGAATATACAGCACAGGAAATCTCCGCGATCATCCTGCAAAAAATGAAAAAAATAGCCGAAGATTATTTGGGTCAGGAAGTGACGGAAGCAGTTATTACGGTACCGGCATATTTTAATGACTCACAGCGGCAAGCAACCAAAGAAGCAGGTGAGATCGCTGGTCTGACTGTAAAACGCATTATCAACGAACCGACAGCAGCAGCACTTGCTTACGGTCTTGATAAAAAGCATAAAGACATGACCATCGCAGTGTTCGACCTCGGTGGCGGAACATTTGATATCTCCATTCTTGAATTAGGTGATGGCGTCTTTGAAGTGAAATCAACCAACGGAGATACACATCTGGGTGGTGATGATTTTGACCAGGTAATTATCGATTGGTTAGCAGAAGAATTTAAAAAACAGGAAGCTATCGATCTGCGTAAAGATCCAATGGCGCTACAACGTCTGAAGGAAGCTGCAGAAAGAGCGAAAATCGAGCTTTCCACCAGCGCGGAGACAGGCATTACGCTTCCGTATGTTACAGCAGTAGATGGTGTTCCGAAACACCTTGACACAAAATTGACGAAGGCCAAATTTGAACAAATGTCTGCTGAACTCGTGGCACGTACATTACGTCCATGTGAAGAAGCAATTCGTGATGCCGGTATTAGTAAATCTGATATCGATGAAATTATCCTCGTGGGAGGTTCTACACGAATACCTCGCATTCAGCAGGCAGTTGAAGAATTTTTTGGCAAAAAGCCAAGCAAAGGGGTTAATCCTGATGAAGTTGTAGCCATCGGTGCTGCAATCCAGGGTGGAGTTCTGAGCGGAGAAGTACAGGATGTATTGCTGCTTGACGTCACTCCATTGTCTATGGGTATCGAAACAATGGGCGGAATATATGATGTCGTCATTGAGTCCAATAGTACGATCCCGACCAAAAAATCAAAAGTGTATTCAACTGCTGCAGACAATCAACCATCCGTTGAGATCCACATTATGCAGGGTGAACGTAAGATGGCAAAGGACAATCGCCCGGTAGGAAGATTTATCCTTGATGGAATTCCACCTTCACCACGCGGAGTGCCTCAGATTGAAGTCACATTCGATATTGATGCCAACGGTCTTCTAAACGTATCTGCAAAGGATAAAGGAACCGGAAAACAACAATCGGTTCGTATCGAAGCCAGCACGGGTCTTTCAAAGGATGAGATCGCCAAGATGAAAGCAGAAGCAGAAGCCAATGCTGAAACAGATCGACTTGCCCGTGAGCAGGCTGAAAAGATCAATTCAGCGGATGCCCTGATCTTCCAGACGGAGAAGCAATTGAAAGATTATGGTGATAAGATTCCAGCTGACAAACGTTCAGCCATCGATAGTGCATTGGCACAATTGAAGTCAGCGCATGAGTCCAGGGATGTCAGCAGGATTGATCCGGCATTCGAAAGTCTCAACACGGCATGGCAGGCTGCCAGTCAGGATATCTACCAGGCTCAGCAACAATCCGAGCAGCAGACCAATGATTCGTCGCAAGACGGAGGTGGTGACGGGGGTAGCAGTCGCACCCAGTCCGATGACGTGACTGACGTTGAGTTTGAAGAGATGGATAACAAAAAGGAATAGGTAAAGCATCTTAATGATTAATAAGGCGGTGATGAAAATCATCGCCTTTTTTATTTTTTGTACCTGGGGATAAAAATGACGCTACGTAGCTGAAAATGAATGTGTTATGATAGTGTGGCACACCTAGGTATGCCACACTATCATAACTATTTGATATACAATGAGGTAATCGGTTATTTTCCCTAAAAAAATCATTTTTTTAAGCTTTATCCCGCACAAAAGGCGCCGTCTCAAGTGAAGAAAATCTCCCCTCCAGATATTGAAAATGGGCAGCTATCGCGATCATCCCGGCATTGTCCGTACAGTACTGCATGGCAGGAAAAAAGAGGTTCCAATCCTGAACTTTAGCTAAGTCACCCAGTCTCCTGCGCAGTCCACCATTGGCGGCAACACCTCCGGATATCCCGATCTCACGTATCCCATATTCCTTTGACGCGGTCAATATTTTTCGAGTGAGGATCTCAACGATAACATGCTGGATACTGGCACAGATGTCCGGTAAATGGTTACCAATAAAGTCCGGGTCCTTTTTAACCTCATCCCGGACGAAATAGAGGATCGATGTTTTTAATCCACTGAAACTAAAATCGAGTCCCGGAATCTGTGGAATCGGAAATGGATATACAGGCTTACCGGAACTGGCTAATGCATCAATCTGAGGTCCGGCAGGGTAGGCAAGACCTAATATTTTCCCAGACTTATCAAATGCCTCTCCAGCCGCATCATCCCGCGATTGGCCGATCACCTCCATCGTATGGACATCCTTTACCAGCACAATCTGTGTATGACCACCTGAAACTGTAAGATTGAGAAATGGGAAGGTCGGCACAGGCTCATCAATAAAATGGGATAGCACATGAGCTCTCATATGATTAACAGAAATAAATGGAACGCCCAGGCTTAAAGCAAGCGCTTTGGCAAAACTTAAGCCCACGGTTAGCGATCCAAGTAATCCTGGACCGGCAGTACACGCCACGGCATCGATCTCCGTGAGTGAAATGCCGGCTTGCTGCATCGCAGCATCCACTACCACCGTGATGTTTTCCTGGTGCATGCGCGAAGCCACTTCTGGCACGATGCCTCCATATTTGGCATGAATAGCCTGGCTGGCGATCATGTTGCTCAGGACTTTTCGACCTCTGATAACAGCACACGACGTGTCATCGCAAGAGGACTCAATCGCCAGAATGCACGGGTTTTCCTGATTCACCCTGCAAAAGTAGGGCTTTGATCCTCCACGGTCAGTACAATCTCAGGAATGTAATTCCATGCAGATCAGAATCTTACCCCTGAAATAATCATTATCATTGCTAACCATTTCTGGCACCTTTTTTGGCCATGTAGATGATATCTGATGTCAAATGTTGCCAACCAGTCTGAGCTTATTATTACCCTGTCACAGGACAAGGTCAGGCTGAGCCTTGCCGGCAACTCAGAAAATGGTCTACAACACCTTGATGCTGCTTATCCAATCAATGGTCTTTTCAGGGAAGATAAAATTTCACAAACTCTGGACCTGGCATTATCTGAAAATCCACCCCTGGTAGATCAATTTCTGTATGTGGAAGTCATCATGCTCGATCGGCCAAACGTATTTATGCCATCCTATTATCTCCACAATGATAAGGCGGGTGACATTGCTTCGCGGTATCTGAGGATCCGTTCAGGTGAAATGATCTCATCTGATACATCTGCCAACAGTGTCTTTTGCTACACACTACCTTCAGACACGATCAATGTCTTAAAAGAGTACTATTCAAATATCATTTGTGCGCACATCACATCCGTACTCTGGAACACATTATCTCAGCAACCATCAACACTTGATAAAAATCAGGTCCTGCTTTATCATATCCTCTACGATCGATTGCTGATCACCATGGGGGTGAAGAATGGCAAACTGATATTTTCAAAAACATTTCCGTTTACCAACGAGCCGGATTTGACCTATTTCACGATTGCTGTCAGCAGAATGCTCAAGCCGAAAGAGCAATGCCTGGTAACTTTTGATGATCAAAGAAGTGATTATGAAATGCCGGGTGAAAAACTATTGAAAATCAATCAACGGCTTGCTTTTCCTTCACTCCAATCGCTCATGACCTCATTCAGGCCATGCGGATCATAGGAGGCAAATGGAAAGGTCGTCGCCTTCAAATCCCAGCCAATAAATGGCCTGTTCGCCCCACGACGGATTTTGCACGCGAAGCTTTGTTTAATATCCTGGACAACCGGATTGATTATGAATCGATCGGTTCACTGGATCTTTTTGGAGGCACCGGAATCCATTGTATGGAACTGACATCCCGAGGTTGTATGGATATTACCTACGTAGACCGATATCGTGACAGTGTAGCATTTGTACGGAAAACCGCCAAAGAGTGGGAAGCTCCTATTATCGTTGTACAGGGTGATGTGCTAAAATTTATAACCAGTGCAACACGCACCTGGGATTATATTTTTGCTGACCCGCCTTATGATCTGAAAGGCATCGAAGAATTTCCAGTCGCCCTGCTTGAATCGAACATTTTACTGCCTTCCGGCCTTTTTGTTTTAGAACATGGTTCCAAGATCAGGTTTCACCATATCCCGGGTTTTCGGGAAGACCGACATTACGGTCAAACTGTATTCAGCTTTTTTGGTTCAGGATCGTAACTTTGCCGCCCTTATATGACAACTATCATCAACGAAATCGGGAAGGTAACTTCACAGGGCATCTTCGCCATCTACGGACAGGAAGTGAATCCGGCTGACATACTCATCACGCCTACGAAAAAAGAACACCAGGGAGATTATACTATCGTCACCTTTTCACTGGCGAAATTGGTTGGACTGGCTCCTCCTCAGATTGCTGCGGCCTTGGGAGAATATTTAAAAGAACATTTTTCAATAGTTGACCAAATTGAGGTCATTCAGGGGTTTCTGAATGTTTCTCTTTCCCCGGCATATTGGATTAGTGTGCTGGAAGGCATGCACAAGGACAACGATTTCTGGAAACCAAAGCACACCCCTGAAAAAGTAGTAGTTGAGTTTTCATCTCCAAATACAAACAAACCACTTCACTTAGGCCATATCAGGAATATTCTGCTGGGCTGGTCAACGTATAAAATTCTTACTGTATGCGGACATGACGTTACCCGTGTGCAGATCATTAACGACAGGGGCATTGCGATTTGTAAAAGTATGGTTGCCTGGGAAAAATACAGTAACGGTATTACTCCCGAAGAAGCCGGATTAAAGGGAGATCATTTCGTAGGCGATTGGTACGTTCGATTTGAAATTGAGTTTGCAGCTGAATATGCAGCATGGCAAAATACACCGGAGGCACAACAACTTTTTTTGAATCGTCCGAAGAAAGAAGAAACCGAAAAGGATTTTTTTAAGAATTATAAAAATACCTATTTCAACTCCATCAGTTCCCTGGGGAAAGAAGCGCGGGACATGCTACTGTCGTGGGAATCCGGTGATACGGAGATACTCAGTTTATGGCGACGTATGAATAACTGGGTGTATGAGGGCCTTGATGTAACATATGCGAGTCTCGGTGTTGAGTTTGATAAGTTGTATTATGAAAGTAAGACCTATCTCTTAGGCAAGGACATCATTGACAAAGGACTTCGTGAAGGCGTTTTTTATCAGAAAGAGGATGGCTCCGTCTGGATTGATTTAACAGATACCGGTCTTGACCATAAACTTTTGTTGCGAAAAGACGGGACATCCGTGTACATGACGCAGGATGTAGGTACAGTTGAAAAAAGATATGAGGATACGGGTGCACAACGTATGATCTACGTAGTAGCCGATGAACAGAATTATCATTTTGAAGCACTCTTCGCGATCATGAAAAAACTGGGCATGCCGTATGCCGATGGTTTATTTCACCTTTCGTATGGCATGGTGGAATTGACGGGTGGTGCTAAAATGAAAACCCGGGAAGGAACTGTCGTGGATGCTGACGATCTGATAGAAGGTGTCATTGAAGAAGCAGAGATCGCAGCTTCCGAAAGAGAAATGAGAGATTCGGAGACGATCCGGAAAATTGCGATGGCGGCATTGAAGTTTTTTATCATCAAGGTGGATCCAAAGAAACGGATGACATTTGATCCCAAAGCATCTGTGGATATGCAGGGTCAGACCGGTCCATATATTCAGAATGCGTATGTGCGGATCGTATCGATCCTGAGACGCATTGATAAGCCGAATTCTTCTTATGAAGGATATGTACTGAATGCTGATGAGAAGATGTTATTGAATATGCTGGATCAGTGCCGCGATATTATCGATGATGCAGCAAGCGGATTGAGTCCTGCGTTAATAGCAAATTACACGTACGCCCTGGCGAAAGAGTATCACAGATATTATCATGATGTAAAGGTCCTGCATGCAGAATCGGATGAAGCACGGGCTTTCCGTGTTCATTTAATCAGATTGATTGCTGACGTATTACGCAATACGATGGATTTGCTGGGCATTGAGATGCCCGAAAGAATGTGACCAAATACCTGCGGAATCATTTCCGTTTTGATTAGAAGAATGTCGTTGCCGATCATATAAACACAAATACATTGGAAGAGGAACGTTCGCTCAATTTTATTGAGGAAATTATAGAAGAGGATATTTCGAAAGGGAAGCATGGTGGGCGGGTGCATACCCGTTTCCCACCGGAACCTAACGGATACCTGCATATCGGCCATGCGAAAGCAATCTGTATCAGTTTTGAAATGGCGAAGAAATACGGAGGCAAAACAAACCTTCGATTCGATGACACGAATCCTGCCACTGAGGAGACAGAATATGTCAATGCCATTAAATATGACATACGTTGGTTAGGTTATGATTGGGATGAGCGCGAGTATTATGCTTCTGATTATTTCCCGCAATTGTATGAGTTTGCACTCGACCTGATCAGAAAAGGTCTGGCGTATGTTGATGATAGCACGCCTGATGAGATCGCGGCACAAAAAGGAAGTCCTACGGAGCCCGGCATTGAAAGCCCATACCGCGTAAGATCAATAGATGAAAACCTGGATCTCTTCACCCGGATGAAGAATGGCGAGTATCAGGATGGCGCGCGTGTATTGCGTTTAAGGGTGGATATGACATCACCTAACATGCATATGCGGGATCCAGTCATCTACAGGATTAAACGTCAGCATCATCATCGTACAGGTGACGATTGGGTTATATATCCGATGTATGATTTTGCGCATGGCCAAAGTGACAGTATTGAGGAGATCACACACTCGTTGTGCTCGCTGGAGTTCCGGCATCACCGTCCCTTGTATGACTGGTTGATCGAGCAACTGGGTATATTCCCAAGTCGCCAGATCGAGTTTGCACGAATGAATGTGAATTTTATGATCACATCCAAAAGAAGATTATTGCAATTAGTTAACGAAAGATTGGTGACAGGATGGGATGATGCGCGAATGCCCACGCTAAGTGGCCTCAGAAGAAAAGGATATCCTCCGGCTGCCATCCGTATATTTTGTGATAAGGTGGGCGTGGCGAAACGTGACAACTGGATTGAAATCGAATTGCTCGAATCCTGTGTTCGAAATGAATTAAACCAGACAGCCCAGAGAAGGATGGTGGTATTGGATCCGGTCAAATTAATCATCACAAATTATCCGGAAGGTCAGACAGAATTGTTGCCATCTGAAAATAATCCTGAAGACGAATCAACAGGATCACGCGACATTCCATTTAGCCGTGAAATCTATATCGAGCGTGAGGACTTTATGGTCGACCCGCCAAAAAAATATTTCCGGCTTGCGCCAGGAGCAACGGTGAGATTAAAAAGTGCATACATTCTTACCTGCCATGATGTGAAGATGGATGAGGCTACAGAAGAAATCCAGGAGATCCACTGCACGTATTATGAAAACTCAAAGAGTGGATCAGATACCAGTGGTATCAAAGCAAAGGGAACGCTTCATTGGGTAAATGTTGCTACTGCTGTACAGGGTGAAATCCGGATGTATGAAAGATTATTTACTGTAGAAAATCCACTGGCAGAAGGTGTTGACTTTATGAGTAAAGTAAATCCCGATTCTATGCGCATTATGAGCGATGCGAAGTTTGAACCTGACTTAGCTAATGCGAGAGAAGGGGAGAGCTTTCAGTTTGTGCGACATGGATATTTTACGGTTGATAAGGATTCAACACCGGGACATCCTATATTTAATCATACGGTGTCATTAAAGGAAGGCTGGAGTCCGAAGGAATAATTTTTTACGACTGATTTAAATAATTATTCGGATGGGAGAGTAATTTACAATCGCGGACCCTGAGCTTGTCGAAGGGAAGAAATGATAGCGACCGGTCACCTGAGTTCCGCTCAAATTTTTTCCAGGTTAATTTTCTAATAGTATTGTTTCTTCGGAAAAAATTGAGCGGGACTCAGCAGTTGGGCTCTGTTTTGTTTCTCCCTTCGACAGGGTACACCCTTCAAAATGATTTTCATTTAAATTGGCAATTTCGAGCTCATCCTATTTCAGAACTGCACGAAGACTCCCAGACTTATGGGTGCATACGGATCGTCATCCATTCGGGGGCCAAAATCGATAGAGAGATCTTCGTCCATGTCGAAGTCTTTGAGATGTGCATCAACAAATGCATCAACTCCATTTGCGAGCCAGACCAAAGCAAAACCCACGATTGCTTGTTGTTTGGCGGAATTTGCTGAATCGCGATTACTGCGGACCGAGGCAGCAGATTGTGTTAAAAGGTCCGCTTCTCCTTTAGGCGGATTTTCAGGAGGAGCGGAGTTATCAATCTTAGATATATACAGGTCCCGGCGGAATTGATAAACTTTCGTGTTATGGATCATTAGATACCCTAATCCACCTACTGCAGCCCAAACAACGGGCACCCGGAGATAACTTTTATTGTATATCTGACCGGCACCCGGCACCACAAGACTAAATAATAAGGATTTACCCGGACGTCCTGCGAAAATTGAACCTTTCTTTTCTTTCGTCTCAGGTGCATCAATATTCAGTGTGTCGATACGAACGGTATCAGTCACTTCCTGCGAGGACATACTTTGCAGGTAGAAAAAATTCAATACAAAAAACACCAGCAGGATTCTGAGTGATTCAGAATGCCTTACGATATGTTTTTGTATTGGTTTTTTCATCACGCGCTTTTATCCAGTTCATCGAGCACATCGAGAATGTAATTCAATTCCTTATCACTCTTAAACGGAATTTTGATTTCCCCGCTGCCATCCTGTTTATAATCAATAACGACAGGAACACCAATAAGCCCACGCAATTGCTGTTGAAGATGATTGACATCGGCAGATTTGCGGGTCGTATCGGCAGGTTTCTTGCCGGATTTTTTAGTAGTGCGATCTCCTTTATTCAGGTACTTAGCAACCAGCTTTTCTGTGTCCCGAACACTTAATTCCTTTGAGATCACTTCACCAAGGACCATCAGTTGCGCGCTGATATCTTCAAGACTGGCGATTGCGCGGGCATGCCCCATCGATATGTCTTCTTTCCGCAATGACTGTTGCACTTGTGGTGGTAACTTCAGAAGACGAAGAAAATTGGATACAGTACTACGTTGTTTTCCAACGCGTGTGGAAAGTTGCTCGTGCGTGAGTTTACATTCATCGATAAGTCGTTGAAGACTGAACGCCATTTCCATAGCATTAAGATCTTCACGTTGAATATTTTCTACGATCGCCATCTCCAGCATGCCCTGGTCATTGGCCACCCGGATAAATGCAGGAACATTTTTCAAGCCTGCGAGGCGCGCTGCCCGCAACCTTCGTTCGCCAGCGATCAGCTGATAACTTTTTTCATTTAATCTTCGTACCGTAAGCGGTTGAATGATCCCATGAAGGCGTATGGATTGTGCTAATTCTTCCAGCGCAACTTCATCAAAATCTGTCCGCGGTTGAAAGGGATTTACTTCGATCGCATCTACAGGTATTTCTATGGATTCTTTGGTCAATTCCACCACTTCCTTACCAGTAGGCGCCGTACCCCGCTCTTCTATATTGGTGAGTAAAGCACGAATGCCTTTACCCATTTGCATTTTGTTAGATTCCTTTGACATGATAGTTAAAAACTAAAAACTAAGAACTAAAAAGTAAAAGATAAAAGATAAAAGATAAAAGGCAAAAGGAAAAAGTATGGGTGTGAATCATCGTGCTCTCTCACCTCTCACCTCTCACTCTTTCTCACTTTCACTTTCTCTCACCTCTCACCATTACTGATTTTCCGGCGCATCATTATTTCTTCTCAAAAACTCCATTGCAAGCTGCAGGAAATTCATGGCACCGGTACTGGTTGCATCATACATAATGACCGGAGCTTTCATACTGGGTGATTCACTGATCTTACTGTTCCTGTGAATGATCGTCTGGAAAACCGGGTCCTTGATATTGGTTCGAACTTCTTCGAGGATCATATTGGCCAGTCTCAGGCGACTGTCGTACATGGTCATGACAATTCCTTCGATCTCCAGATCCGGATTCAGATGGTCCTTGACGAGGGCGATGGTGTTTTTTAATTTTTGAAGGCCTTCCAGGGCATAAATTTCAGTCTGGATCGGAATCATGACAGCGTCAGCTGCCGTCATGGCGTTCACTGTGAGCAGGCCTAACGAAGGCATACAATCAATTAGAATATAATCAAAGTCATCCCGGACCTTATCCAGGACTTGTTTGAGGATATATTCTCTGCGCATCCTGGATACGAGTTCCAGTTCGGCGCCCACAAGATCAATGTGAGAGGGTATGATAAACAGATTGGGCGTGCTTGTGGGTAGAATAGCGTCAGCGGCTGGGGCACCGTTGATAATACAATCATAGGTAGTGTATCCTCCATCGGGGATCATCACGCCAAGACCTGAGGTACAGTTAGCCTGTGGATCTGCATCTACCAACAGAATCTTTTTTTCCAGTATGGCAAGGCAGGCACCCATATTGATGACAGTAGTGGTCTTACCAACCCCCCCCTTTTGATTTGCTATAGCTACAATTTTTCCCAACGATCTTGTTTGCTCGCCCGCTTTTACCAGCAGGGGCGCAAAAATACGTTTAAAGCCAAAACTATTGTCCAGACATCTATCTTGAGTTTAATTATCTTCTATTATGATCACCATTATCCAGGCGACCAACCGCCCAGACAGTAATACAGAATACATTTCGAGGCTTGTCCAGGACATGGTGACAGCAGCATATTCAGGCCATGTCGGATATGTGAGTATGACGGAATTACCTCCGGAAATCCTTTTTTGTGATCCATATGAGGAGTCATCTATGCCGAAAAAGCTGATTGCCATACAGGACCAGTTGATGATTCCTGCTTCCCACTTTATCTGGATCATTCCGGAATACAATGGCAGCTTTCCGGGGGTAGTGAAATTATTTATCGATGCACTTTCTGTTCGATCCTACGAGGAAACCTTTCAGTTTAAAAAATCAGCAATCATAGGTATCACAAGTGGCCGCTCAGGAAATATCAGGGGAATGGACCATCTGGCCTCCATATTGATGCATATGAAATGTATCATTTATCCCAGGATGCTGCCGATCAGCCGGATCCTCGAACAAATAGACGATCGAGGCCAACTGACCAGTGATCAAACCATGAAAACTCTTGATGCTCACGTGCGAGGGTTTCTTGAGTTTTATACAACACCAATTTTGCATTAGAAATGAACAATATCATAGGATTTAAATTAATCCATACGTAGATCATGCAAAATGAGGCATTTCCCTGATTTTGGGACTTTTTCAAACCCCAATTGTTGTGTAGTCTCTGCAGGATGATCTAAGGGTTTTACATGAGCCGCTCTTACTTGCTAATCATGTGATACACTGATTTTTAGACTTATTTGTAATGAATTGAAACATAGGTATTAGCCTGCCGTTTTAAGGACATATCGCAGCGAAATAGAATGTGCCGCGATTTTTTTAACCCTTTTATTTTAAACAACAGAATTATGAAGACCGTAAAATTTTTATCATTTCTCATGCTGATGTCACTTGCATGGATCTCTTGTGAAGACAGGACCAAAGTTAAGGTGACAGCTGAGGCTGAGAACCCTGAAAACACAATGGGCAATGCGTTTACCGTATCGAGAAACGAATTTAACACCACCATTAATGACCTGAAGGTCAGGATGGATGCACGTATCCAGGAAGTAGAAAATGACCTGGCAAATGCAACAGATGAAGGTAAAGCTGACATCAATGTAAGACTTGATGGCATGCGTAAACAGCGCAATGATCTTGATCAATTGGGCAATCGCATTGGAAATGCGACGGCTGAAGGTTGGGCAGATCTGGAGCGTGAAGCCGCAGAAGTGATCGCTGACATAAAAGTTGCGATCCAATAACAACGCATTGGGTGAGATTGTAATAGTCTTTTTAAAGCCGCCTTTCGGGCGGCTTTTTTTTTGGCTCAAATAAAATTTGGATATTTACCTCTGGATATTGAGTTTTGGGTACGAAAGGCTGGAATTCAGGGCAGATCCGCAATAAAAAGAGAGGTTTTGGGACTATCCAAAAAAAATTTTCTTTAGTCGAACTTTTGCCCTGATTATCAAATTGTTATATTTGTGGTCCTCCCTGTAGCGTAAAAGAAGATTAAGCATGGAATCCGTAGCATTGACTATGAGTAAAGATGACGACCTTATTAAAAAGATTCTGGACTCCCA
The DNA here is from genome assembly GCA_038203125.1 of Chitinophagales bacterium. Taxonomy (GTDB): domain Bacteria; phylum Bacteroidota; class Bacteroidia; order Chitinophagales; family Saprospiraceae; genus Opimibacter. The sequence goes on along the minus strand of JBBREG010000064.1, from coordinate 653 downwards.
TGTGAGCAGGGGAGGCTATAGTGAAGTCAAAGCCAATATTGAAGGGTATGATACCCCTACTGCACTATCCAGTAAAGACAATGAAGACAGGGTCATTCCTGATATCACAGCTTTCAAAAGGGGTGGCAGATGGTATATTGAAGTGGTAAAGAAGGATGGAGAAGTCGAAAAGACGATCTCTAAATGGAAGCTACTCTGTACCATTGGAAAGGCTAAACAAGGAGGCCTGATATTATTCGCACCTTCCGGTCACTTTGCTTTTGCAGAGCGACTCATTAAAAAACATGATATCCCTGCCCAGATCATTAAGATGGCCTAGACAGAAGGAATGCGCTAAAATAAAAAGGCAGAACCACTGGTTCTGCCTTTTTATTTTACAACACGTCTCTTTACAAGACTTTCAGTAATTCTTCCTCCAGCGTAAAACGTGGGTTCACGGCTATAATTTTGCCGTCACGGCCGATCAGGAATGTTTTAGGAATTCCGGATACCCCATATTGTTTTGCCGCTGATGCATCCCATTTGGTGAGGTCACTGACATGATAAGGCCATGCCAGCTGATCTTTTTCAATGGCAGCCAACCAGTTCTTTTTGGATTGTTCGATTCCGGATTGAAATGCTTCTTCTGTTGGATATCGTTCTTTGGAACGACT
>JBBREG010000063.1:0-15272 GCA_038203125.1 Chitinophagales bacterium | reverse complement strand
GTCTGAAGGATGGCTACATCCGACGATGATGCCCTTACTACATCCAGTACCACAATTCCCGATGGAAGATCCGGTCGTACTTTGTTGACTTCACGTATGACATCATTGTTTTTATTATCCACATTGACCCCATATGTAAACTCCACTTGCAGCACCATCAGACCATCACCACTATAGGATGTCATTTTTTTGATGTTGTCCAGGTTGTAAAGCACATCCTCTAATGGATCGGCAACCAATTGCTCCATATCTGCAGGACTCGTACCGGGATACACGGCAAGGATGATAAAGATCGGTGCACCAAAGGGCGGGTCCTCGCCACGGGGCATATTGAATAATGCATTTCCACCCAATGCCAGCGCCAGGACGAACAGGATGATGGTGAACTGATAGTTTTTAACTGAGAAGGACGTCAGAGACATGGTGAGTCGTGAGGTGTGAGTTGTGAATTTTTGATGAGCGATATTCCTCTGTATGTTGCGATTCAAATTTGAATTTGCTTCAACTGAATTCAGCCAGATGTAGGGACCACGGATTTATTAAGATCAGGTAAGATTTATTAGGTTTCGATCTAACAGGATTGAAGATTGTAATTTGGGTAATTGATTTGCGTTCTGTTGGAACATGACTTTGCGTAATTAGCGTAAAGCAAGACTCGTCGCTCGTAATTCGTAATTATTACTTTTCAATTATGACCTTATCCCCATCTTCCAAAAATCCACTCCCTGCAGTTATCACTTCAGTCGCACCTTCGAGACCTGATTTCACAGCGATCATTTCTCCATGAAACTGTTGAATTTGGATGACGCGCTTTTGAGCTACACCATTCACGGGTACATACACGACACCTGTTTTGCCATTTGAGGAAACCATGGCTTCAATGGGAATGATCGGAAATTCACCGGTAGTCTTAGGTGCGATTTCTACATTCGCAATCATACCGGCTGCAATACGATTGTCTTTAGAAGGAATGCTGATCTCTGCATCGAAGGTGCCACTTGTAGCATTGGCAACATCTGACAAGCGTTGCACTTTACCATCGATGGCCAAACCCGGATACGCATCAAGCGTTATTTTGACACTATCGCCTTTACGTACACGACCATAATCTTTGTCTGTCAGGCCCGCGATCAATTTCCAGTCCGATTGCTGGACACCCATGATGTAATAGACAGGCGTACCCGGACCAGTGACTTCGCCTTCATTTAAAAACTGTTTGACGATCTTTCCATTGATAGGGGATCGAACCTCTGAAGTAGACATATTGAACTGTGCGATTTGCAATGTCTTTTTCGCCATGTCAACACCTGTACCTGCATTTTGTAATTGTTCAAGCGTCGCGATGCTATCAGCATAGAGGTTTTTAATACGCTGATGATCACGCATTGCTTTGTCTAATGAAAATTGTGCTTGAGTAGCTTGTGCTTCAATTTCCGTAAGATTCAATTTCGCAAGCAATTGTCCTTTTTTAACTGCATCACCTTCTTTTACAAAAGTGCGTGATATGACGCCACCTGTTTTAAAAGATGGTTTTGCTTCGGTATCGGATTGGAGAATACCCGTGAGGTGGATTACGTCCTGCATACCAGAAAGTGATACGGTTGCCGTGCGCACATAAAACACATCTGCTGGTTTTTCTGTATGGACAGCAACTGTTGCCTCTTCATTTTTTTTGCAGGCATAGAACGTGACACTGGCAATGGCAACCAGGCCGGCTGCGACATACGTGACAATGTCTCTTCGGGGATTTCTCATAGTTAGTTGATTGGAGTAGTAGCCGCAATGCGTTCGATGTTGATCATGCGGATCCACGATTGATATTTGGCAAGGTTTTGTTGAAGATGTGTATTCGTCACCTGCGTACGCGCATCGAGCAATTCGATGTAGTTGGCGAGACCTTCTTTGTAGCGTCGCAACGTTTCCTCATAATACCGGTTGTTACTTGCGAGGAGCAGAGTATAGCTGTCATAGATACCGATGTCCGATGTCAGGCTCTCGATCTCTGATTGCAACTGCATATCAAAAGCACTTTTTGTCCACGCATAACTCGATCGTTGTGCTTCCATCGACGCCTGCCATTCTTTCCTGCGAAGGCTGCTTTTTTTGTTGTCCCAGATTGGAATTTCAAGACCAATACCACCTAATACATATCCTCCCCAGTCTACACCATACGCCTGTGAGCCAAGATCAAGCTGTACACCGAGTGTCGGAGAAAAATGTTTTTCTTCTAATGACAGTGCGAGCTCCTGGATGCGAATTGACTTTTGAAGCTGAAGTAATTCCTCACGACCTTCGGTTGTTTCGATATTGGGCATTGAAGGAATGCTTCTAAATGTATCCTGGAGGATGACTGCATCAGCTTCTCGATGCAGCAGAAAATTAAAATACGATGTTGCGTTTTTTAGATCTGATTCCGCTTTTTGTTTTTGTGCTTTCAATACTTCGATATCGGATTCAATCCGCATGCGACCAGATGGAATCGCCATACCATTTCGGATCAGGCTTTCTGTGATACGTTTGTTTTCATTCAACAGGATCAAACCCTGCTCCATGATCTGAATCACTTCTTTTGCCTGCATCCACTGGAAGTACGCAGACTTTACATCACGTGATAGATCGCGGATGGTTTGTTGTGTCTGTAGTCCCGCAAGTTGTACTTCTTCTTCTTTGATCCATTTATTGTATTTGATTTCCGGACGAAGGATCGGTTGTGTGATGCGGAATTTTACATCATGGAAGTTATTGGGAAGAAAATTAATTGACTCATCTTCAATCATGGGGAACTGGTTGGATTCCGTCAGCTCATTCAATTTGGAATACACTGGATTTAATAACATGCCTACAGGGAGTTCGATATTACGACCGCCTGCAGCGAGTGTATAATTCGCCTGGAAGTTGACTTCTGGTCCCCACATGCGCGATGCCTCCTTCAGGCGCAGATCCTGGCGTTGCTCATTTGTTTTTTTCTCCCGAATCAGTAAGTTGTTTTCAATGGCGTCGGATACATACTGTTCCAACATGCCTTGTGAAGATGCTGAAGCCATCAGCAGAAAAAAAACAGGGAAGAGTAAGATGGTTTTCATGACGAGTGGTGCTGTTGGTGGATTCTATTTAAAGCTTTGGCGTACAACCTCAAAAAAGAGATCAAACGTGCGAAAGAGAAAGGCTTGTTTCTCCTGCCCTTCGTAGATATTTAGTCTTTCTTTTGTATAAAGAGTTACAAGGCCATGGACCTGGCTCCACAACATCAGTGACACCTCATCGAGATCAAGATCTTTTCTGAAATATCCTGCATCGATACATGCCTTGACGGTCTCTTTCACAAGACCAATTGCCATAGCACCGTCTTTCCAGAATTCTTCTTTCGTTGCCAGTGTCTCCATCGTGCAGGAGAGGATGAACATGAGTTCGTAATCCTGTGGGTTATCGATACCATATTGCAGATATCCGATCCCGATACCTCTCAGTCGCTCAAGAGGATCAGCGATATGTTGCGTTGCGTGAAAGAGTGAATTCATCTTGCACTCAAAGGCCTTATCATGGAGTGCCAGGAGGAGGTCATTCTTGTCTTTAAAATGGAGATAGATGACCCCGGGACTATATTCAATTTTGGAGGCAATCTTTCGGATGCTCGTATTCTCATACCCCTCAGCGAGGAATATTTCCCGTGCCGCGCTGAGGATCAGATCTTTAACCCCTTCCCGTTCTCTTTCTTTCCGTTCTGCAATTCCCATGATGAACACCTTCTTAATTAAATACAAGACAAATATATTGAACAGTGTTCATAATTACAATAGGTGTTCAGTACGAAGTACTATAGTGGCACTACTAATAGTGGCACTACTAGTAGTGCCACTAGGGCTTAACGTGTTGAATGTCAATGGCCCCAGATAGTTATCAACATGTCATTTTCGCTTGAAATTTTGTGTCCAAAAATTTCGTCAGGTTCTGGGAAAACTCAAAACTCCAGAACTTCATACTTTCCATCAGGACTATAATATCTTCACGCAGGGTAAATGAACAGGCATTGAAGAATCATAAACTATTAGTCACCGGTGGTCTTGGGTTTATTGGAAGCCATACGATCGTGGATCTCCTGGAAGCCGGTTACGAGGTGGTGTCTCTCGATAATGAAATCAATTCCTCGGCGGACGCACTGGATGGGATTGAAAAAATCACAGGCACACGTGTGGAAAATATTCATGTCGATCTCAGCGATGCAAAAGCCACGCTCAATGCTGTGGCCCCATTTGGACAATTTGATGCGATCATCCATTTTGCAGCATTAAAAAGTGTGGGCGAATCGGTCGAACAACCAACACGTTATTTTCAAAATAATGTCGGTGGCACGGTGACGACACTTTTGTTGATGGATGAATTAAAAATTCCACACTTAATATTTTCTTCTTCATGTACAGTGTATGGATCACCTGATACACTACCGGTGACGGAAGATTCCCGTTTCGCAAAAGCAGAAAATCCGTATGGTGCCAGTAAGCAGACCAGTGAGATCATCTACGAGCAATATTTTAATTCTACACCTAATAAATCCGGCATCTCTCTTCGATATTTTAATCCTGCAGGGGCCCATTCCTCAGCCATCATCGGGGAATCTTCACGTAACGTTGCAACCAACCTCGTGCCTGTGATCACAGAAGCAGCCATAGGAAAACGTGATGAAGTGATCGTATTAGGAAGCGACTATCCGACACGAGATGGAAGTTGTATCCGCGATTATATTCACGTGATGGATCTCGCAAAAGCACATACGCTTGCGTTGCAGTTTTTACTGGATGGCAAGCAGGAGTGTGCATACAAACCATTCAATCTTGGGTTGGGTGAAGGCACCACTGTATTGGAAGCCCTAACTGCGTTTGAAAAATCAACTGAAGTAAAAGTCAATTACAAAATTGGTCCAAGAAGAAGCGGTGATGTGGCTGCTATTTATGCAGACCCATCATTGGCAAAGAATATTCTGAACTGGCAACCCAGATACGGCATAGAAGATATCATGCAGACTGCATGGGCATGGGAAAAAATACGTACAAAGATGTAATTTGCGACTCCACATATGAAGATCTTTAACCTCATACTTGCTTTCCTTTTCCTCAGTTTTGCCGCCCTTCAGTTGAATGATACACCCGATGATGTCCTCTTCTGGGTCCTCATTTATTTGGGCATTGCCGTCATTTCTGCATTTGCAGCATACAGAAAGTATAACATGTGGGTCATCGTCCTGGGTCTCGCCGTTGTCGTCTACGAACTCTTCCGCAAGTTTCCCACATTCGCCCAATGGATAGATGATGGAATGCCGAGTATCACCGGCGCCATGGAAGCCTCGTCACCACACATCGAATTTGCCCGCGAATACCTTGGCTTGTTCATTTGCCTCATCATACTTATCTATCACTATGTGATGTATGCCAGGCAACGTGCCAGGGTGAAAGAATAAATATTCTATGCTTTAAAAAATTTACCGTTTCGCGAACGGATAATGATCTTCTGTTTCCATATTTTTATAAGGAAAATTTTTACTTCACCAAAACAAGGCCTGGCCTCCTTTCATATCCATGTCGCGTCCCATTATCTATACGATAGGTCATTCAACACATACGCTCGAGTATTTCGTCGAATTACTTACTGCGTATTCCATCAATATGCTCGTTGATGTGAGAAGCATGCCTGCCAGCAGCTACAATCCACAATTCAACAAGGAGCCGCTTACAAATTTTTTAAAAAGAAGTAAAATCGAGTACGTTCACATGCCGGAAGCATTTGGTGCAAGATATACAGATCCGGATGTCATGGATGATGAAGGAAAAGTGGATTTCAATGCCATTCGGAAAACGTGGAATTTCAAAAACGGAATTGAAAAAGTCATCATCGACCAGGAACGTGGTAAAGTGATATCACTGATGTGTTCTGAAAGTGACCCACTGTCATGTCACCGGTTCTCCATGATTTCTGTAGAACTTGAAAGACAAGGAATTGAAGTTCGTCATATCCTTAAAGACAAAACCTATTTTCTGAATACAGATCTTGAAAAGGAAATACTAAAAAAGTATTCCAAAAAAATTCCACATCCGGATTTGTTTCAACCCGACATAACGACTGAAGACCAACTGCGCGCTGCCTATAGGTTACATAATAAGGAAGTTGCCTATTCTCCGGATAATAAACACAATCAGGAAGAAAATAATGATTAAGTTGTTTACGATCGGCTTTGCAGGAAAAACAGCTGAGCAGTTTTTCTCATTACTTCTGGATGCGCGTGTGAAGAAGATCATTGATACGCGCGTCAATAATGCATCACAACTTTCCGGCTTTGCAAAAGGAAAGGATCTAAGATATTTCGCAGACGCGATCGGTGAAATTGGATATGAACATCATCTTCAATATGCGCCTACCAAAGAACTCTTATCAATGTACCGGGATCATACGATCACGTGGACCGAATATGAAGTAGCTTACCATCAGTTACTGGAAGACCGTAAAATTTTAGACATGACAGACATCAACGCACTAGACCACTGTGTCCTTCTCTGCAGTGAACATGAGCCTGACCAATGTCACCGAAGGTTGTTGGCAGAATATTTACAAATGGAAAATAAAAACATTAAAATCTTTCATCTGATGTAAACATGAGAGCCCGTTTTATTTGCCTGGCAAACTCCCTGAAAGAAGGGGGTCGTTGCCTCGCAGGAATCGAAGTAGATGAACGTAATCAACCACGCATTATCAACAACAGACCAAAGTGGATACGGCCTGTTTGCCACACCACGCATGGTGAAGTACCTGTTCACATTGCCATTCCGTTTCGATTACTCGACATCATTGAGATCGACGACATCAAATCTCATCCGCATCCATATCAAACTGAAAATGTACTATTCGACACTCAATCTTTAAGGGCGTGCGGAAAATTTGAAACTGCACAACTCAGACGAATTTGCGAAGTGCATACATGCATTTTGGGGAATAAAGGAAAAGCATTGTCGCCCGAAGCAATAGCGTTTCTCGATCATTCTCTGATGCTGATCAGCACCGATGAGTTTGAAGTGATCAAAAAAATCTATCCCGAAAAACCAAATCGCCCCCAGATCCGCCTTGCCTTTATTTACATGGATACGAACTATGAACTCCCGGTCACCGACCCGGAGTTTCGGGATCTCTATCTTGAAGACAGCTCATTGCTGAAGGGGGTACAACGAGTCTACTTGTGTTTGTCCATTGGTATACCTTGGGAAGGGTGGTATTACAAGCTGGTAGCGTCGATCATTTATTAAAGTGAAGGTTGCGAGGCCATGCTCCTTCAGGCATTGATCACATTCTTCAGATTTACATCCGTGTTCCTCAGATCCGCTCCACCTTCAAAAATCGATTTCATATTTGTGAGGTGAAATGTCCATCCCGTTTTACATCCCAGATGCCAATAATGTTTACCTCTTTCATCAGTCGGTATGTCACTTTGTGTGAGTTCGAGGACGGTGTGTACTCCTTCTGATTTTATTTCTACCGTACAAATCCCTGCTTCACCAAATGTAAATTTGAAAAGATTATTTCCATTACATGCCAAGATCTCGCCGGTTTCCTGTACGTCATCCGGCCACCCCTCCCATCTCCATAGGTAGCTGTCACCTGCTTCTACAAATTCTTCAGGAGATCTCTGTCTTCCTTCTTTAGTTGAGAAAATGGATGTGCGCAAAAACCAATGTTCGATACCGCGCTGTGTTGCCCAGGCATCATACAGTTTTTGAGGATCTGCTTTTATCGCGATACGGGTGATGAATTGACTCCAATCGTACATGGCTGTTTTATATTTTGTGAGCGCCTGAGGCGCCATCACGCTGGGGCGTGAGATTTTGGATTTTAGATTTTTTGATGATTCTCCTGACCCCCTACCCACTGAAAGGGGCTTTATTATTTATGATTGTATATGAGCAACAGTAAGGTCCCCCTTTCATGGGGCAGGGGGTCATGATAACGTAAGGTCCTCCTTTCAGGTAGGGTGTCAGGAGTAGTGGGTGAGGTGTAATTAGTAGAACTCACATTCCCGTCCTCCTGAAGAATCACTCATACCGAAGAGACTCGATTGGATCCAGTCTCGACGCCTTCAACGCAGGATACAACCCCGACGCCAATCCAACAATCATACACGTCACCAATCCGAGAATGATCCACGCCCACGGAATAATAAATTTCCCGCCGAGCAACAATGCCACTCCATTACCCATAGCAATGCCCAGCACGATGCCCACCAGCCCTCCCATCTGGCAAATGATCACTGCTTCTGTGAGGAATTGTCCCATGATATTGGCGCGTGTGGCGCCGAGTGCTTTGGTGATACCGATCTCGCGTGTACGTTCTGTGACCGAGACAAGCATGATATTCATCAGGCCAATTGCAGCACCGATCAATGTCATGAAGCCGATACCCACCGTTGCGATACGAATCGTAGTTGTATTTTCTTTCAGCATCTCCATCAAACCGTCGCTTTGAAATGTTTCAAAATCATTTTCCTGTGATGCTCTTAGCTTGCGGAGATTGCGCATGATACCTGTTGCCAGCGAGATGGCACCATCCATATCAGTAGCACTTTGTGTGGAGACAGTGAGGGTGTAATTTTTATCGGCGTATCCATATATATGTCGCTCTGCAAGAAGGGGGATCAGAATGCGGTTGTCAGCGCTTTGATTCATCGATGCACCTTTTGATGCGAGTACGCCGATCACCATGAAACGACGATTATCCACTGTAATTTGTTTGTTGATTGCAGCAGCGGGATTTTTATTAAACAACTTGTTGACGACATCCATCCCGATGATGGTCAACTGTGTGCCGGCATCCAATTCCACATTCGTGAAATATCGGCCATGTTCAATATCATAACCGCGTGTCTCCATGTAGTTGTCATCCACACCAAAGACTAACACCGTCGGGTTTGTTTTTTCATTTGCGTATTTCAGTGTGGCGTCCCACTTGCCAAAACCTGAAATAGACACCTTTGCAAACGGATATTCAAAACGCTCCTTAAAATCTTCTGCCTGCCGGAAATCGATGGGATCGGCTTCTTTCTCCTGGCGCCCGTCACGATTTGATTGCATCGTACCGGAACCCGGCCGTATATCAAAAGAGTTGGCCCCCATCCTGGAGAAGTTATCATTCATCGTAAATAGTAATGCATCGATGGAGGTGAGTATCCCAACGAGGGCCATGATCCCGAATGCGATGATGAGGAGGGTCAGGATGGCCCGCAGCGAATTGGCTCTGACCGAGCGTGTGGCTTGTGCTAATACTTCGCTGAATTGCATAACGCTAATGTCGCAGATTTTGCACGGATTGGTGCAAATATTCGTCCGGGGAAAGGGATCCGGGGATTAAGGAGGCTATTGTTCTAGTGTATGAGCTTTTGAAGCCAGACCTGTGGTGAGCTTGTCGAATCCACGCCAGACTCTGGGCGCATTAAAAGAAAAGGAAATCAAATCATAACAAATCCTAATCAATCTTAATGCTTCGAAACTTCGGCAAGCTCAGTGCACCGCCTGCTCGTGTGCTTGCTCGTGCTAAACTTCAACTTCCTGGCGCTTGTTCTCGTACACCCGCTCAGTAGGGTGCAGATGAGCACCCTAAACCTGCTATCACTGCGCCACGTAAGAGACCGAATATTGATTACCGAATACCTCCAGGTCGTATTGTTATTCGTTGAAAATGGCTTTAAACTGTTCGACAAGCAAAGCTTGCAATACAGGAGGTGCCGCAATCAACTGCCCGTTCTGCAGCATATCCGATCCACCTTTGAAATCTGTCACCACACCACCGGCTTCCTGGACGATGATAATTCCTCCTGCCATATCCCACGCATTGAGTGTCATTTCATAATAGGCATCAAATCTACCGCATGCCACATATGCCAGATCAATCGCTGCCGAACCAAGCCGCCGTATTCCCCTCGCGTTTTTTAAAAAATAATCAAACGTCTTTGTGAGTTGCGGCAACACATCACGCGATGCATATGGAAAACCTGTTGCGACCACGGCATCATTTACATCTGTTCGATTGGATACGTGGATAGGTTTACCATTGCACCAGGCACCACCGCCGCGCCACGCATAGTATGTTTCTCCAAGTACTACATCTGCCACGATACCCAACACTAATTGATCATCGTGTAGCAGGCCCACTGAAACAGAATAGATCGGGATCTGCTGCAAAAAATTTGTTGTGCCATCGAGGGGATCGATGACCCATGTATATTCGGATGGTTTTCGTTCGATCGTATCTTCTTCAGTAATAAATCCGCAGTTGGGAATCAATTCGGCGAGGCCGGCGACGAGGATCTTTTCGGCCTCTTTATCCACATAGCTGACGAGACTATTGCGTGATTTCGTTTCGATATCATCAGCAGTGACTTTTCCAGCCTGTGATCGAATAAATTCGGCAGCAACTGCTGTCACTTTTAAAGCACCGTCCATGAGTATTGCAAAATCCATAAAGCCAAAGATAGTGACGAATTACAAGTGTCGGGTGACGAACATTTTTTACTCCGATTACGCAGATAATATTTAAAAATGAATTTGCGCAGATTTGTTCATAGATATCGAATTAAAAATACATGGCATACCAGGAAATTCTAATCTAAATATATTATAACTGATCCTAATGCTTCGACATTCGACAACCTCAGTGCACCACCGGCTCGTTCTTTTCCTCGTGGCACAGAAACCTAAATTGCGTTATGTGATTAATATGCCAACTTATTGAGTCTGATGGATTGAGAATCTGTTGATCAAAAAAGAAGAATCTGTATCTTACAACACGCACGATTCACGCCTCACGATAAACCGCCTCGCACATGCAATCATCCCAACTGGAAAACTCCTTACGCCTCTTCGATTACTATAAAGTCCTTGGTGAAAAAGCAATGTCTCAAATACAAGATGAGGCTTTTTTTTGGTCTCCTGACTCCAAGAGTAATAGTATCAGCCTCATTGTCAAACACCTTCATGGGAACATGCTGTCGCGATGGACAGATTTTCTCACCACCGATGGAGAAAAGCCCTGGCGAGATCGTGACCACGAATTTGAAGAAACCATTCTCTCGAGAGCAGAAGTCAATCAATTGTGGGAGGAAGGCTGGGCGTGTGTATTCACTGCTCTAAATAGTCTGACCATTGCAGATCTCGAAAAAACAATCTACATCCGCAACATGGGCCAGAGTGTGGAAGATGCCATTATGCGCCAGCTCGCGCACTACGCCTACCATGTCGGACAGATCGTATATCTGGCACGTCTCACCAATGATGGTGACTGGCAATCGCTTTCCATACCAAAAGGAAATTCACAAGCGTACAATGCGGAAAAATTTGGGAAGGAAAAGCGTGAAGTACATTTCACACAAGAGGAAATAAAAAAATAAATGGTGCCTTCTTCTCACTGCTCGCAGGGACCGCTGATTAATAAGATTGTTATGATTTATTATGATTTGCTTCCGATGTCATCAATGTTTTTCCATATAATCGGAGAGGTTAAAATCTTTTATTTTTCCGTTCCCAAATAAATTCGTTTAAAAATGGAATTCCAATTCATCCCCGGGAGAATGAGGATCAATACAAGGGGAATTAAGAAAATGACTCTCCCCTGATATCGGGTAAGGATTGTTGAAAATGTGCTGCAGACAAAAGCGTTTATCACTAAAGTCCACAATAAAAAGACAATAATTTGCCGATGGGGTAAATACCAGTTTTGCCTGAAAGATAAAAGTAAGACAAGTGTAGCAAAACTAAACACGACAACAAGATTTTGAATAAAATTGAGCAGTACAAAATCAAGCCGGCCTGATCCCCGATTTTGAAATGAAATAGCTTGCGTAGTTCTGTGCACAGAAAATTTCTCATTTATATAAGGTAGTACGTTGGGTCGTTGAGGTTCAATTTCAAAGCTCCCTATTTGCTGGAGTGTGGATGCAATACTTGCAACCACTATTTTTTTAGCGTATTTAGGATTTGTCACGAGGTCCGAAATCATACGTTTGTATTCAGGACCTGAGCTTTGAAAACCACCAGTTTTGTGCAGCGGACTGCTCATGTCCCAGATGAAATCGGCAGGAATGGAATCTTTATACGGGCATAAGACATATGGAGTTTCAGGGCATTTTTCTGACAGGAATGATTCCAGTATGCCCAGCTCATGAAGCCGTGATGTGAAGAAAACATGTCCATTGCGCGACAGGAAAACTTGCTGTGAATAGGAATAATTTACAATCAGGCTAAGGGCAATACTGCTGCTGAAAATGGCAATGATGGTGAGCCACTTATTCAGATACACCTTTTTTTGAATGCCTTTATATCGCCATACATACACGACACCTAACAGTATGAGACACATTAAAAGCAAGGGAAAATGTGAATTGTGGACGATGGTAGCATACATACTGATAATAAATAACAACCAAAAGTGAAGTCTGCTAACATCTGCAAAAAACAGACACGTGATGGACAACAAGAGGATGGGCGTAAAGATGTCCGGCATCAAAAAACTAATGAAAAAAGAATACCCTGTAAAACAACACAAGAAGGTGATGGCCAATAAAAAATGAATCAATTTGTTTTGACTTCTACTGAAGGCTTGAAAAAATATATACATAACATAGGATGCCAGCAGTCCCTGTGCGATCACTGAAAAGATAAGGTTGTCGTTAAAATGAGTGTATCGCAGAAACCATCCATAAAATATAGGACGATCCAATGGAAGATTATTATCAATACCCGAAGCTAAGTAAGCGGCAGTATCCGGATAGGTAATTGGGAAATTATTGTATAATGCCAGAGAAATTGAAAGTAATGTACTTGCGAACAAGAGAATCCCGATCTGTTGTTTCTTAATCATGCACCCAATATACAAATGAAGATTTTATCATTGAGAAAATAAAATACAAAATCCATATGAATTTTCTTTCCGAAAATTATTTCATGGACTATGAAGGTTTACAAAGTGAATACCGTTTAGCGTGATCATATTATTGAATTCGAAAACTCAATCCTGCGCAAATTCATTTTCAATACTTTCTAAGACATTAGCGGTTGCATGGCTGAAGATGTATTCTTCTCACTACTCGGAGGGACCGCGGATAATTAAGATTATTATGATCTAATATGACCTGCTCCTGCTGCTATCTATTTTTTTTATGACTATACGTATCAAATCTGCCCTCAATACTTTTTAAATTGTTTCTGCGCATTAGCGTTTAAAAAGTAATACTCAAAGTGAATACCATTTCACAAGTTCGTCCTTCCCGGAAGCAACCACCGCTTCAATAAACTCCATCCCCCGCACGCCCTCATCAACACCCGGAAAGTCGAGATAAACAGGATTCACTTCTTCACCCATTAATCTTGCCTGAATGCAATACGCAATATTCCGATAAATATTCGCAAAGGCTTCGAGATATCCTTCAGGATGACCTGCAGGTACACGCGTATGAAACTGTGCTTCCAATGAAAGATTTCCAACACCCGTGCGATAAACTTCCATCGGCTCGTCAAGCCATCGCACGATGAGTGAATTAGGCTCCATCTGTGACCACTCCATACCTCCATACTCACCATAGATCTTGAGTCGTAAATTATTTTCTTCACCTGCAGAGATCTGACTTGCTATCAACACACCTCGCGCACCATTATCAAATCGAAGTAAGACACTACCGTCATCATCAAGCCGTCTGCCGGGAATATGTGTGTGAAGATCCGCACATACCTGTTCGATCTTCAGTCCGGAAACATATTCAGCAAGATTTTCAGCATGCGTACCAATATCACCCATCGCACCTGCAGCACCTGACTTCGAAGGATCAGTACGCCAGGATGCCTGTTTCTGATCAGTAGTTTCGAGAGCAGTGCTAAGCCATCCCTGAGGATATTCAACTACCACACGCCTGATTTTTCCAAGATCTCCACGTGCAATCATATGTTGCGCCTGTTTGACCATCGGATATCCTGTATATACATGTGTCAATGCAAAAAGCCTGTCACCTGATTTTACTTTTTGACTGATCTGATGAGCCTCCTCGAGTGTAAGACATAGTGGTTTGTCACAGATCACATGAAATCCATATTCTAACGCCATCATGCAGGGTGCAAAATGCATATGATTAGGAGTGACGATCGATACCATGTCCATACGCTTATCCTCGGGAAGTGAAGCTTCCATTCGGAACATCTCTTCAAAGTTGGCATAACATCGCTCCGGCGCCAGGAACAGATCAGCACCACTTGCCTTAGATTTTTCCGGTTCACTGCTAAATGCACCACACACCAGTTCAATCTGGCCATCCAGCGCAGCCGACATCCGGTGGACTCCACCAATAAATGCACCCCGGCCACCACCGACCATACCCATCCGGATTTTCCGTCTCGTCGTCATTTTGTTTTATTTGGAATCTGAAAATTAATCTGAAAATGCCGCTTCAATCTTTTTAATCGTCATGAACATCCTGCCACTATCCGGAAGCTTTGTAAATCCAAACTTTGAATAGAATTTTTCCGCTTCTTCATCAATGGGATCTACTATGACAGCTACTGATCCAACCTGAGTTTTAGATACCTGCAAACATCTAAATAGAGCATCCACGATCAACAATTTTCCAAAACCCTTTCCACTATACTTGGAATCAACGGCCAGTCGACCAAGTAATATAACAGGGATGTGAGCATACGGTATTTTCTTTTCTAATTCATCCGGTGCATCATCAATTGGAATACTATCAGCACCCAAGGTATAATACGAGATGACCTGTTCGCTTTCATCAATGATGACAAAACAAGTACAAGCTCCTGAGGTAATATCACTGGTTACATTCCTGAGAATATAATTATTCAGGGAAGGCTTTCCGCATGAGAAATGCTCCCGCTTATATGTGCTTTGATAGGGAAATATTTTCAAGACTTAACCACAAGGTTTTTGTGGTAAGCAATGGCGGATCTAAGTGCCTCATTAGGTGGTTCTTCAATACCCATGAGGGCGCCAAAAAAAATCTCTTTGTCCCTAAGCGAAACCAAAATGATTCTTTCCTCTTCTACGATTGCTTTGGCCTCTTTATAAATAGCCAAGCGGGCAAATTCTGAAAAGGAGCTAAATCCCCGCAAGGCACTTGCATGTTCAAAAAGCTCCTTATCCTCTTTGGTCACCCGTAATTCTATCCGGGTAGTATTTTTTTTCCTAACAGGATTTTCCATCCTCAAATTTTAAATTAAATATACGGTGATTTACCGTACAAA
>JBBREG010000062.1:0-15437 GCA_038203125.1 Chitinophagales bacterium | reverse complement strand
AACACCGCCGACATCGAAGTCATCGAAAGTATGGACCTTCTATTGATCCCGACTTTCTTCGGAAATAAAGTGATCGCCTACAAGCTGAAGATCGGAGGATAAAATAATTACGAGTTACAAATGTCGAGTGAAGAGTTCAATCGTTGTATTGAATTCGTCACTCTTTTTTTATGGACAAATCCTTCTTATCTGTCTTAGCCCCCATTCAACTATTCTTAATTCGTAATTCGTAATTATCTCTGGCCATACTGCTTATCATAATACGCCTGATACGATCCATCCGTGACCCTGCTCACCCACTCCTCATTATCCATATACCAGTCAATAGTTTTCTTAAGGCCTGATTTAAAATCAGTGGAGGGAGTCCAACCTAATTCATTTTCAATCTTACTGAAGTCAATAGCATAGCGGTGATCGTGTCCTGCACGGTCTTTGACAAAACGGATCAACTCTTCTGAACTTCCCAACAATCTTCCCATTTTATCATCCATCAATTTGCACAGCGTCTTCACCAAATCAATATTCTTCCATTCATTCCCACCGCCCAAATTATACGTTTCACCCTCCACACCTTTATGAAAGATCAGATCGATCGCTTCAGCATGATCTTCTACATACATCCAGTCGCGGATGTTGGTGCCTTCACCATACACCGGCAACGGAAGCTTCTGTACGATATTGCGAATCATAAGCGGGATCAGTTTTTCCGGAAACTGATTCGGCCCATAGTTATTACTGCAATTGCTCAGCACGATCGGAAAGCCATACGTATGATAATATGCACGGACCATATGATCACTCCCTGCTTTTGATGCAGAATACGGACTGCGTGGAGAATACGATGTCTCCTCCGTAAAATATCCGGTCTCACCTAATTCACCATATACCTCATCCGTTGACACGTGATAAAACCGTCCTGTGATATTTTTTTCTTTCCAGTATTTACGAGCAACATCCAGGAGTGTTGCTGTACCTAATACATTCGTTCGCACAAATGCCAATGGATCTTCAATGGATCGATCTACGTGCGATTCAGCGGCGAGATGAATGATCCCATTGACATTTGCTTCTGCCATAATGGAATGGATCAAGGCTGCATCGTTAATGTCCCCTTTGATAAAATCGTAATTGGGATGTTCTTCCACATCCCGTAGATTATCAGGATTGCCTGCATAAGTTAGTGCATCCAGATTGATGATCATATACTCCGAATACCGGTTGATAAATCTGCGGATCACATGAGACCCGATAAAACCGGCACCGCCGGTGACAAGGATGGTTTGTTTTTCAGTATTAACAGGCATCGCAGGGTTTTATGGTTAGGGCTGTAAAGGTATGAAGGTTTCGAAATTCAGGTGATCTGAGTAAGCATAACATCTGAATCCATTTTGATATTTCCCTGTCAGCGTTAGATTACGTTAATTAGCCTGAAAATAGCACGATACCTGCCCACGTATGACAAACTTACCCCGTAAACAAACATCTGTATTAGCCGGTGATGATCAGCCTGTCAGTTTTGCGGAATTATTTTTTGATCTCGTATTTGTATTTGCCATCACCCAGGTTGTACATCTGATACATGGATCATTTGATCTGGTCCATGTAGGCCGTGCCATTCTTGTTTTCTGGCTGGTCTGGTGGGCCTGGACGCAATTTTCCTGGGCACTTAATGCATCCAATACACGGCACCGTTTGGTCCAATTGGGGACATTGCTTGCAACAGCTATCGCATTTTTTATGGCTGTCAGTGTACCGGAATCCTTTGGCAAATCATCTCTTTGGTTCGCGATCGCATACGTAGGAGGCCGTAGCATCGGCCTCATTATTTATTTATGGGTCACCTCTGCGAATCCCGGAATGCGTTCAGCTGTACGGACTTTTGCAAGTTTGTCACTAGCCGGATTTCTCGCCGTCATACTCGGTGGATACTTCGGAGGAAACATTCAATATTGGTGCTGGGGATTGGCAATCACTTTTGATGTCATTGCTGCCATAGTCGCCGGAGGCAGTGAATCCTGGAATCTTCATGCCAAGCATTTTTCTGAACGACATGGCCTATTTGTTATAATAGCGTTGGGCGAAACTCTCATCATAGCTGCGAGTGCCGTGTCAGAAGAATATTGGAATGGATATTTATTACTGGTATCATTATTATCTGTAGGGCTGACATGTTGCCTCTGGTGGATCTATTTTTTCAGGGCAAAAGAAAAACTGGAACATGCGATGGCGTCGAAGTCCGGACGAGAACGATCTGCTTTGGGTCGGGATGTATACAGCCTCCTTCATTTTCCGCTTCTGTGTGGACTCATCATCTATGCTTATGCCATCGAAGAGGCTATGTTGCATCCCGAGGGTGCCATGTCCGATGCGGCTCGAATTGCCCTCGCACTTGGTATTTTCATTTTCTCTATCGGTATTGTTATTACCAATCTTCGCGCGACAGGCCAGATCCTGTTGCCAAGAACGATCATCACATTATGTACAGCCGCTGCCGTTTATTTTTGGAATGACATCCATACATGGTATAGCCTGTTGATCGCGCTGATCGGATTGATCGTGATTTGTATTTGGGAAGAGATTGTGCCCACGGATCATGAAGAGCACGGTGCAGGTGTGAATGTAACGTAGTAAAAAGTCAAATCGGAAATTTGCAACACAACGACGTAGGTACAGCCTACGCCGAATAGTAATAAAAATTTGACCACTGACCACTGACCACTCACAAGCCACAAGCTACTTCCCGTGGCACTGCTTATACTTCTTCCCACTTCCACAAGGACAAGGATCATTTCGACCCACTTTCGGTTCATCTCGGCGAATGGTTTCTACAACAGTCTCGGGTCGGCGCCCGGCATTCGCCGCAGCTTGTTTGCGTGCTACATCTTCAACACGATTCGTCCTGACCTTACTTAAATCTGTCTTTTGCTCGCGCGCTTCACGAACTTCATCATTAACAGCTAAGAGAAGTTTTCCTTTCGTAAGGTAAGCACACACATCTTCATTGACTTTTCCAACAAGACCTTCGAAAAGTCCGTAAGCTTCCATCTTGTAGACGACCAATGGATCTTTTTGTTCAAACGATGCAGCCTGAGCGGATTCTTTCAGTTCATCCATGTGTCGCAGATGTTCCTTCCAGTGATCATCGATCAACGACAGGCTCACGGCTTTTTCAATGTCAATCATTACTGATTTTCCTTTCGTATCAATCGCTTCTTTCAGGTCAGCGGATACAGGCAATGGATGTTTACGTCCATCACTAAATGGAATGGAAATACGCTTAAAGCGATGGCCCTCATGATCATGTACATTTTTGATAATCGGCATCAGCATTTCAGCCACTTTGTACCTCTTGTTGTCATATTCCTTCGTAACCTGCTCCTGGTATTCTTCCAGAAGATTGTCAAGTTGTGCGGCACGGAATGTTTCTTCATCCACATTAGGTACTGTGCCCAGGAAGTCCATGCTGTCAGAAACGAATCCCTCGTAATCATTTGCTTGTTTCGACCGATCTACAATGTTCTCCGCCATGGAAAGAAACATAGTGTTGAGGTCAAGTTGCAGACGTGCGCCTTCTAATGCATGTTTGCGTTTGCGATAGATCGCTTCACGCTGGATATTCATGACGTCATCATATTCAAGCAGACGTTTCCGAATACCGAAGTTGTTCTCTTCTACTTTTTTCTGTGCCCGTTCGATGGATTTTGTGACCATTGAATGTTGAATCACTTCACCTTCTTTGTGTCCCATGGTATCCATCACTTTCGCAATACGCTCGGAGTGGAAGAGACGCATGAGATTATCTTCAAGCGAAACATAAAACTGTGTCGAACCCGGATCACCCTGACGACCGGAACGTCCGCGCAACTGCCTGTCCACACGACGTGAATCATGTCGCTCAGTTCCGATGATGGCAAGACCTCCGGCGTCTTTTACGCCTGGCCCAAGTTTGATGTCTGTTCCCCGGCCAGCCATATTGGTTGCAATCGTAACACGACTTGAATGTCCTGCTTCTGCAACAATCTCTGCTTCACGCTGATGTTGTTTTGCATTCAGTACGTTATGTTGGATGCCTCTGAGCTGCAGCATACGGCTCAGTTTCTCGGAGATTTCAACTGAAGTTGTACCCACAAGAACGGGACGACCTTCTCCGGTCAGTGTGACAATATCATCAATGACCGTATTATATTTTTCACGTGCAGTCTTAAACACGAGATCTTCCCGGTCATCACGTACGATAGGACGATTAGTAGGAATTACGACTACATCCAGCTTGTAGATTTCCCAGAGCTCGCTTGCTTCTGTTTCCGCAGTACCGGTCATACCGCACAACTTATGATACATCCTGAAAAAATTCTGGAGCGTTACGGTCGCATACGTCTGTGTGATCTCACCGACTTTGACGTTTTCTTTTGCTTCCAGTGCCTGATGTAATCCATCGGAGTATCGTCGACCTTCCATCAGACGACCGGTAGATTCATCGACGATTTTCACCTGGCCTTCAATCACTACATATTCATCATCCCGCTCAAACAAGGTGTAAGCTTTCAGTAATTGACTGATGGCGTGCAGACGTCGGGACTTGATCGAATAGTCCTGTGCTAATTGCTGTTTTGCTTCTGTTTCTGCATCACCATTCAACTCATCATTTTCAGTGATGTGTTGTAATTCTGAAACGATATCGGGCAGAATAAAAAAACTGGAATCTGAATTGTTGAACCTGGATAAATATTCTGTACCGCGTTCAGTCAACTCAACCTGGCGATTTTTTTCATCGATCGTAAAAAGCAAGGGTTCATCTACAAGGTGCATTCGCTTGGATTGCTCCTGCATGTAATGGTTTTCTGTTTTTTGTAACATCACCTTGATCCCATCCTCAGAAAGATATTTGATCAGCGGCCTGTTCTTCGGAAGTGCGCGATGCGAGCGTAACAGCGACATGCCTGAGGTGCCTTCATCAACGCCAATAGCACCTTCATTGTATAGCTTACGGGCATCTGCCAAGTATTGCGTAGCCAGCTTGCGCTGAGCTTCAATTAGCTTTTCAACGAATGGCCGCAACTCCATGTATTCCTGTTCCTCAGCACCTTCTGGGACTGGACCCGAAATGATCAAAGGAGTACGGGCATCATCGATCAATACACTATCCACCTCATCTACCATGCAATAATGGTGTTTGCCTTGTACCTGTTCTTCCGGTGAGCGAACCATGTTATCTCTGAGGTAATCGAAGCCGAACTCACTATTCGTTCCGTAGGTAATATCACTCTTGTAAGCAATCTTACGTTCGGCACTATGGGGTCTGTGTTTATCGATACAATCCACGGTGAGAAGTAAAAATTCGAAGATGGGGCCTACCCATTCACTGTCGCGTCGTGCGAGGTAATCGTTCACCGTTACGATATGTACACCTGCACCTGCCAGCGCATTGAGATAAGCGGGCATCGTAGCGACCAGTGTTTTTCCTTCACCGGTAGCCATCTCTGCTACTTTTCCATCATGTAATACCATCCCCCCGATCAATTGCACATCATACGGAATCATATTCCATTTCACATGCCCCCCGGCAGCCATCCATTCATTTTTCCAAATGGCTTTTTCGCCATCGATCGTAATATGGTTTTTACGGGACGCCAGATTTCGATCGTGATCAGTGGTAGCTACGGTGAGTTCGGAGTTATTGAAAAACCGGCGGCATGTTTCTTTTACGACCGCAAAAGCCTCGGGCAGAATGATGTTAAGGATCTCTTCTATGGATTTATCCCGTTCTTTGATGGCTTCATCAAGTTCTTTGTAGAGTTCTTCTTTCAGGGTGAAGTCAAGGGTCTCTTCCGCGTCTGCTTTTAGCGTGGCGATATCGGCATCGATATCCTTGAGGTGATCGGCTATACGTTGTTTGAATTCTGTCGTTTTTTGACGGAGCTCATCGTTGGAGAGTGATTCGTATTGGGCGGCAAATTCATTCGTGATCTCTACATTTGCTCCGTAGCTCTTGACGTCCCGGTCGTATTTATTGCCAAATATTTTGGTGAAAATTTTAAACATAATATTGCTGTCGGTTAAAGTGTAAAGATATGATCAGATACCGTACCACATGGGTGGTTCTATGCCAATTTGTCATGTGTTTTTGTTTATTCTTCTCTTCGTGTTCAGAAAAGGGCATTGAAGAATCGGGCTTTTCCAGCTATTATCTCCCGTATCAATCATTTCCGTCGGCAGGGATGACGTATATATACCGGAGCCGGCTGGATGATACGAATGTTGAATTATGGAAGCACATTCCCACCTCAGATCACACGGTCACGAGTATTAACTATGATAATAACCAACAAGTTGTCCAGAAACAGTATGAAAAGATCACGGATAAAGGGGTCCTGATTGATTCCCTGACGCTTTTTTTCCCAGAGATTGGCCGGGTCGTGGAGATTCCGGTCCAGGTGGTGTCTCCCAACAAACTTCCCTTTGACATGGCGGATTCTTCCCGTGCCTGGGTGACACATCTTGACTGGCGTCAACCTGGAGACTCTCTCCACGTAGTGCTTGAACGGCGTCGCCAGTTTGCCGGTGATACGACCTGGACGTTTGATGGAAAGAAGCTTCCTGCCATCATTTTTAAGCTGACCGACAAGTTTGAAACCGAACAGGTAGGCTGGACATCCTCAGAGTGGGAAGGCAAAGAAATCTATGCAAAAGGAATTGGGTTGGTGTATTACCTGCGACAGATCTCACCGCGTATGAGGCTTGAGTTCGAGCTCGAAAGAAGAGAGTGAGCGTGTGAGAACGTGAGAGCGTGAGAACGTGAGAATCGTGAGACATAGGAGAATTTGTGAAACATAACAGACAATTTAGCGCCGTAAGTGCGAAACTTTTGTATTTCGTGTCAAACAGTCCTTTGCTCTTTTAGCGATTTAGGTTCGGCATGTGAAGACAAGACAAATCAATCTCCAATCTGAAATCAAAGGTCACTGAGCGTGTAGGTAATAACTGTCGGAGTGTGTCAAAACATCTCAATGCAACATCAATAAACCAGCAGGAACTTGTCGAAGTGACCGTGAAGCAAGCGTTCTCACTTCACGGCCCTGATATTTAGAAATGTAATTAGGAACGATAAGATTACGCGAATCAATCTTACGTTCATTTCATAAGCTCGTATGCTTAGGAAATTCCTTTAAACCATTGCTGGAACATTTCTCCAACCACAGGTAATGGTTTTTGTGTGCCACCCAATGCGCCCACCAGACTCAGGATCCAAAGGATCAGTATCAGCACTGACCATATGGTAGAGAGGATCGGAACAGGTGTGAATGCCAGTAACCATCCCAGTACACTGAGGATCGTCAGTCCCAACATTTGCCGTAAGTAAAAAGAGGTATTCGGTCCTTTATCGGATTGGTTCATGACTAAAGCAATGACCCAGCCGATAATCGTCATGTGTGCGACGATTGATTTGGTTTTGTCGTCCATAATTGGTTTTTGTTTTTGTTTGCTTTAAAAGTAGCAAACCTCCCGATACTCCTCGAAACTTTCTTTTAAACGGATTACCATGAGGCCTGAATGGACAAAACGGGTATAATGCCCAGTTGATTTTGGACCTCGATACCCTGCAAATACGGATCATAATAATGGAAAGCAATGTTTTTCAACCCAAAGAGATTTTGAATATCCAATGCGTACCGCCACCTGATCCTGCCATTACCAATCGTGCGTGAAAGACTACCATCAATCCGTTTGTAAGCGGGCAATCGGGAAGAAAATATTCCGGGTTGATCATAAATTGTCTTCAGGGCTTGCTGAGATTGAGCTATGTTGATTTTTTGCTCAGGGAGCCCGCCATTAAATATTCCGCGCAAACTAAAATTCCAAATACGGCTCTTGTTCTTTTTCAATCGTATGATTTCTTTCGAGACTCCAAAATGAGTGGCCCAACCTCCGTCAAAACGACCTGATTGATAATCCTGATCTTCAATTTTTCTGAGACTTTTATAGACCGTTTGATTGACAAAGAATTGAAGTCCGCTGATGTTTTGATATTTCCATTCGGCTTCTATCCCATACGCCTGATGCTGTCCCGGACTCAACGTCCCTTCAAGTCCCCAGAAGCCGTCCAGATAATCTGCCAGATGTTGAGATCCATTCTCTTCTTCAGCTATGGCTAAGCCTGAAGTGCGATTTAAAAACGCATTTGCCTGCAGGACATTTTTCAGATTCCACATTTTCCAACCCAACTCATAGTTGTCAACTAAAAGAGGTTTCAGGTCGATTGTCGGGCCGGATTTGAAATAGGCACCTGCGACATGCTTGTACCCTCCAAAGAAATAGGATTGATCTCCTGATGCATACGTTAGAAATGATCGCCAGCCAGGAATCGTTTTCTTATATGTAGTTGAATGATTTACTTCCGCCCCCAATTCTAATGTCAACATGGGGCTGATATCAAACGAAGTCGAAATATATGGCCGCATGTACGTATTGTCGAGGTATGGAGAGCCGAAACTACCTGCATAAAAAATATCATTGTCTACAAAATTGATCCCAGCTGTCGTATGCAGTTTATGTGAATGTGTGGCGGTCAATTCTACGAACGACGAGAAAATACTGTTGATGATATCTAAGTTCGTATTCTCAAATGAAATAAAATTTTCAAATCGATGATATTGAATATACACTTCTGAATAAGCACCACCAGCTTTCAAAAAAAGGCCAGGCGACAATTGAACATCATACCGCAGGCCTGTCCCACCGATAGAGTTATCATAGCGTATATCAGAAAAATCCTTAAACCGCTCTGCCTCTGTTTCATCTTTAGATTCAAAAATGTTTTCACTTTGTCCGGACCATACGAATAGTTTTAGCTTATGCTTTGGTCCTTCATGGCGTATCGAAAGAACGGCATCAAAATAACTAATTTGTTCACCCCCAAAATCGACTCCGAAATCTCCAAGAAGACCGGTAAAACTGTATCGCAGATTTAGGTCTATCATTGTCCGTTGACCAATACCAACCCCACCGCCAAGTTCAAAGCCCAGAAACCCGGCCTTTGCCCGAAATTCAGATTTTGGGCTTTCATGAAGTTGCATATTGACAGCAGCACCTGTACTTGCTCCGATCGCCAGTGAATGGATACCCGTCAATATCTCCGTCTCTCCCAATGCATTACCAGAAAACATATTCACACCTCCTCCGGACAGAATCGGAAGATCACTCAGGGTGCCTGCATTATTTGTGTGATTTGGATTTACAATTTCAAGCCCTTCGAGATACCATGAATTTAGAATGGGTGATTTTCCCCGAAATGAAATATTGTTTGATTGATCATTTATCTGAACTATGCCCGGCTTACTAATGGCGGCCCTGACAGGATCATCAAAATTTCCGGGCATGTTGTTTAGTTCATCTTTTGAAATGCGATGCAGAAATGGTTTCAACGACTCGGAAAAGGAGGTAACCGTAACTTCTTTTAAATCATATTGAACAGATTCAAGGCTAATGTCTTTTCGCAAAACTGAATATGCATCTAAGAGCAAAGGTTCTGTTCTAAAAGTTTTGTAAGGATGTTGCGAAACCTGTAGGCGGATTCGATGTGCTTCTTCAGACCGATATTCATACCGGCCATTTTCATCTGCTTCGATGGAATAAATAATGGAATCACCTTTCAGGATGGAGATTTTGGCAAATTCAACAGGCCTGTGAGATGCTGCATCCCGGATATAACCCTCCACACCCTGAGCAGTTACCAATCCGGATGGGAGGAGGAGTAGAAATAACCAACAAACCAGAAAAAAAGAATCCCTCCGGCAAGAGGGATTCCTAAGGATCATAATTTGTTGGTTTTTCGAGTGAAACTTTTTCATCGAAAAATCATATTGATCAGAACGAAAGATAGCAGATTTATCACTACGGAATATGGCTTTTGAGCATCGTGGCACGATTTTTTGTCTATACATACATTGGAGCACGTTGGATTTTTTTCTCCCCCCTTGTCACCCGCCCCCGGTTAAAAATTCCATCAGAACGAAGAATTAACACATTATATAATTATGTAATGTGTTAAAGTAGTGGTAGATTCGCCTTCTCCGCATCTGAGAATGTGAGATAGGCCTTGTTCGTATTGGTATATTTCTAACTTTGCAATCGCTTTCTGTCCCCCTTGATCCAGATCCTATGTACATAATCAGACTCTACGTTCTCCTGCTATGCTTTTGTATTACACTGTTGGCTGATGCACAGACAGTTCTATCCAGGGTATCCTTCCCGATCGATCAGCAACAAACCCGAAATGTACTTTCCAAAGCGGGTCTTGACCTGAGTCATGGCCATAGTGATCCCTTTACGTTTTCTACCATCGTGCAGGATTTTCAATATGAGCATTTTGACGCATTAGGTCTCAGGTATACTATTGAGATCCCTGATATGAATGTCTACCGTAAGGAACATCAGGCTGAACGAAGCGTTATTTTTTCCTGCCAGGAGACATATGATAATACCGCCGTTCCAAAAAACTTCGACTTTGGCACCGTTGGTGGATTTTTCTCCATGCCCGAAGTTTTGGATCAATTGGATGCCATGGCATTTTTGTATCCTAACCTGATCTCTATCCGCAGACCGATTGGCAATTTTAAGACCTGGGACAATAATTCCATTTATTGGGTGCGCATCTCAGATAATCCGGAGACAGATGAAAACGAACCGGAAATTCTTTACACGGGTCTGCATCACGCACGTGAGCTGATCAGTGTGAGCCAGAATATCTTCTACATGTGGTACCTGCTGGAGAATTATCACTCAAATCCATTGGTAAAACAAATCCTTGACCATACAGAACTCTATTTTGTCCCTGTGATCAATCCCGACGGCTTCAATTACAACGTGGAAGGATACGATGCGTCCAAAGATGCATTCACAAGAGCCCACCGGAAAAATTGCCGCGACAATGACGGCGATGGTTTCTTTGATCCAAAATATGATGGCGTCGACCTCAACCGCAATTACGGTTATGAATGGGCCCATGATGACGAAGGCTCGTCTGGTTTTAAGGGAAGTGACACCTACAGAGGTCCTTCAGCTTTTTCAGAACCCGAAACAAAAGCTATTGAATACTTCTGCAATACACACGAATTTAAAATTGCCATTAACTGTCATGCATATGGCGATCTCCTGATCTACCCATGGGGTTTCAGTGATCATCATACACACGATTCCACCACCTTTACCAATTACAGTTCGCTACTGACAGAACAGAATCATTTTCTCTATGGCCTGGGTGAAGAAACGGTAGGCTATAAAACGAATGGTGATTCAGATGACTGGATGTTTGGCGAACTTGAGATCTATGCAATGACCGCAGAAGTGGGTGATTCAGACGACTGGTTCTATCCGACAAAAGACAGAATCATTCCTTTATGTCAGTCTATGCTTCATATGAATCTTCAGGCTGCAAGACTTGTCAATTCGCTGATTCACATAACAGATGAAACACCTGCATATGTGCATGCTGGAGTGAATCCATTAGTCCTAGAACTGAACCGCTATGGATTGCTGGATGGTGAAGTAAACATCTCATTCAAAGCTGTGACGCCGAATATTCTAAGTGTACCTGCGCCATTTAATTTCAATCTGGATAAATTTGAAACCGATACACGTGAGTTATCATTTTCAGTCAGTGACCTGATTCAATTAGGTGAAAAAGTAAAGCTTGAAATTGTCATTCAGCAGGGTCCATACACGTACAGGGATACCTTGACGAAAGTGCGGGCAGACGTCCAAACACTAATTAATGATAAATCTGATCTGGTGAATTGGGACAACTCAACAGGTGCTTCCTGGAATATTACGTCTGCTACGTATAAGTCCGCTCCGGTATCCATGACGGATAGTCCGCTTGGAAATTATGAACCTAATTCGAATCAAGCTATTATGCTAAATGAGGTTATTGATCTCCGGGATGCCACATCGGCATATGCACAGTTCTGGGCAAAATGGGAAATAGAAGATCAGTTTGACTTTGCTTCTTTCCAGGCCAGCAGGGACGGTGTCAACTGGGATAACATATGCGGACATTATTCCAAGCCAGGATCTTTCTTCCAGATGTATGAAGAACCATTATATGATGACGATCAGCATAACTGGGTGCTGGAACGGTCAGACCTGGATGCCTACATTGGAGAACAAATACAGGTTCGTTTCATCCTCGTTACAGAGGGTTTTGTAAATCTGGATGGATTTTATTTTGATGACTTCAAAGTTGTCACCATTGCGCAGGAGACTGTAGCTACGCACGATTTCAATGCGTCATCATTCTCTGTAATTCCGAATCCGGCTTCTGGTCGTTTCAGAATTGAATTACCTGAATTCGCAAAACCATCCATAGCGGTATACAATACAGTTGGACAGCGTATGTATAGTGCAGGTACGATTTCAGGAACCTCACATGATATCACTACAAGCAAATGGCCGGCTGGTCTTTATCAATATGTGATCTACTCTGAAGGAGATGCCGTGCATACCGGAACGATCAGCCTGATTCCCTGATTATACGTACCGATTCAACTTTATTATACACGATTTCGTTACCCCCATTCTTCCATCATTGTATCGAGGGGTGTATCGTTTATTCAGGAATACTCATCTTTGCAGCTACATTTCGTTCCATATTTTAATGAAACATTTTAGGACTCTCTATTATGGCTATCGACACTAAATTTTTAAGCAGGCTTGGCGTTAAAAAATTTAATAACGGCACGATCACCGGGCTTAAATCCACGAACTCCAGAAACTATCAACCTTCCCCCTCGCCTGTAGATGGAAATCTCATCGGCGCGGTAAGTAATACGACCCCTAAAGAATATGAGCGGGTCATTAAGACAGCGCAGAAAGCATTTGAAGTTTGGCAGATGATGCCTGCGCCAAAGCGTGGTGAAATCGTACGGCAGTATGGGGATGCGCTCAGAAAATATAAGGACCCATTAGGACGCCTTGTATCTTATGAGATGGGTAAAAGCCTGCAGGAAGGTTGGGGTGAAGTACAGGAGATGATCGACATCTGTGATTTTGCTGTAGGTCTGTCACGGCAGTTGTATGGCCTCACCATGCATTCAGAGCGCAGCATGCACCGGATGTATGAACAATGGCATCCACTCGGCATCGTTGGCGTTATTTCTGCCTTTAATTTTCCCGTAGCTGTTTGGTCATGGAATGCGATGCTGGCGCTTGTATGCGGTGATGTAGTGGTCTGGAAACCATCTGAAAAAACACCCTTGTGTGGTGTCGCCTGCATGAATATTTTCCAGGAAGTCATGAAGACAAATAATCTGCCGGAAGGAATCGTGAGTATGATCAACGGTGATTATCGTGTTGGTGAATTTCTCACGAATGATACGCGTGTGCCCCTGATCTCGGCCACAGGAAGTACAAGAATGGGAAAAATTGTAGGGGCTGCGGTGGCAGCACGCCTGGGAAGATCCTTGCTTGAACTAGGAGGAAATAATGCCATCATCGTAACACCCAAGGCGGATTTAAAAATTGTCCTGACCGCATGTGTTTTTGGCGCGGTAGGTACTGCCGGACAGCGTTGCACCAGTACACGAAGACTTATTATCCATCAATCGATTTATGATAAAGTTGTTTCAGCACTCACCAAGGCATACAAACAAATAAAGATCGGAAATCCGTTAGACCCAACAGTTCATATGGGACCTTTGATTGATCTACAGGCTGTATTTCATTATCAGAAAGCATTGGAAGCGATCGAAAAACAAGGTGGTAAGATGATCGTCCCCGGTGGTGTCTTAAAAGGAAAAAAATACGCCAGTGGTTGTTATGTTCTGCCGTGTATCGCGGAAGCAAAAAATGATATGCCCATCGTACAATCTGAAACATTTGCACCGATACTTTATGTGATGTCATACAGGACAATCGATGAAGCGATCCGTTTACAAAATAATGTGCCACAAGGATTGTCTTCTGCAATTCTCACAGATAGCATGAAAGAAGCAGAACGCTTTTTATCAGCAGTGGGGTCTGACTGTGGTATTGCGAATGTCAATATCGGTACATCCGGAGCTGAAATTGGCGGTGCATTTGGCGGTGAAAAGGAAACAGGTGGTGGTCGTGAAAGTGGTTCTGATTCGTGGAAAGCGTATATGCGTCGTCAAACCAATACGATCAATTGGAGCAATGATCTTCCGCTGGCGCAGGGGATCACATTTGCCCTATAGATATTTACCGGAAAATTTTGATCAGACTTTTACTCGCTGCCAGTATTGCGTACGTCCAAATGTAGGCATGCCAATGTAGCCACGTACTTTAAGCGTATCGGATTCTTCTAATTCCACAAAACAACTGTAGGTTTTACCACTACTGGGATCTATGATTTTACCATCGGTACCACCTTGTGATGTTTTTGTCAATCCATGCAGGATGATCATCCCTTCAATAGGACTGTCTTTCATCTTGCCTTCGCATTTTACACATTTGGTGATCACAGCATCGGGCAGCAGCTTGACCACTTTTCCTACGAGCTTTCCATTCACCTCGTAGATTTCTATGATGGCTTTTTCTTTTCCATCCTGTTCACCAAAGGTTTTCCAATGACCAATAACCTGTGCCTCAGCCACGGAAAGGCAGGTGATCAGAAAGGCACCGAACAAAAGACGTAATAGCGTAACCATAGAATAAGAATCGAATTTTGGGACATTTTGTTGTACTCGGATGCATGAGAAAACTGGAGTACCTAAAAAATGGCTCAAAATTGTATTGCGAGGGCACTGCCGTTATTTTGGAGTTTCTGGAAATATGCGTTCATTGGAACAGTTCCGGTATATGATTCTCAGACATTGGCTGCATACGCTCAAAAGAAGAAGTCAACAACGTAAATTTACGTGGATGCAAATGAACAACCTTGCTCAAATGTGGTTGCCCAAACCGAAGATTTACCATCTACATCCTTTGGATCGGATCGGTGTCATTACTTGAGGCAGGAGCCGTATGCGGGAAATCCGCACGTACGGATCTGTGCGGGGGGTATCGGGTGACTGATATTCCTATCGCGACCAAACTACTTATAGAAATTTGTTACTACAGTAAAGATTGCTTTGGTTTCGCAGTGAATAAATTTCTTCAAAGTGTAGATACAAAATTACTCGAGTATCACAAAATTAAAACCTTAAAAATCTTTGATGCGCCTTTTTGAAAGTGAATCACTCCATAATAAATTCCTTCCGGAAGCATACTGATGTCCAATGTATAATTAGGTAACAACTCATTAGAAAGAACTAATTGTCCAATGGTATTGTAAAGAAGAATTGTAACTATTCAGCTCAATTAAAGAGGATATCCGGAGATGTAAGTGCATCCATAGGCCTCTTACCTTGCAGAATGGCTGAATTGAAGATGGAGCGAATGATTGCATAACTCTCAGCTCCTTTCATTGATCTGAAACATTT